>NZ_JAUBRJ010000061.1:0-49350 GCF_036701805.1 Microcoleus sp. N3A4 | reverse complement strand
CGTGAGGCTATTTCTGCCCATTCTTGTGACTTGGCTCGGCCTGAGCTCATTCCCTTCTTTCAGACCTGAATCCTTACCACATATTTTTTTTGCAAGAGGTCTATTAATTATTTGTTATTTGTTTTCGCGATCTCGTTTGCGGTTGTCTCCGAATGATTTCACCGCAGATAACGCAGAGAAATCAGAGTAAAAGAAGAGAGAGATGAATGATTGCGATGCCAACTGCCTTAATATTATATCACTTTTGAAACGGCTTAAAAAAACTCTGATTTTTCCCAGTCGGTTTCAACCGACTCGCAGCTCTGAGCCAGGGGTTTAAACCCCTGGCTAACGGACTGGCGAACTTTTCAGCTAAGATGCCTCCCGCAAACATCCTTTACCTGTAATCCGAAGTCTGAATACTCTTCAACTTCGCAGCATATTTCATACCGTACTCCGGGCGGCAGAAGCGATCGAGCTGAGCCTCAAAGAAAGCCCTATTTGCCTTCAAATGCTTGGGATTCGGGTCATCTAAGGGATACAGAAGCGCCGTCCGCAAAGCTTGAATCACCGCCGAAGTAACGCAGTACATCGATCGCTGAAATGTCACCCCAATTTGATTGAGGATATCATCTTCGCCGCGACAGCGCTGTTTGTAGAAATCCATCAAATAAGGTGGCAGGAAATGCAGCATATCTTGTGCTAGCAAAGTTGGCGGAATGCCCGCCGTACCTACCAGGAATTTGTCTGCATAAAGCACTCCGTAGTGGAAGTCTTTTTGTTCGTCAGGAACTTCCCTAGCTTGAGCGTTGTAAGATTTGGTCCCTCGGAACGGCGAAGTGCGATAAAATATAGCTTCCACGTAAGGTAACGCTGCTTCGTAAAGCCAAGTGAAACCCTTAGATTTGGGGATGATTTCGTAGGTTTCACCGTCGATTTGAACGTGGTGGTAAATCGGACGACCGGCGATCGCAAATATGCCATTTACCAGGAAATCCATCGCTTGCGGGACTGTGGTAACTTTCCCTTCATCGTAAAGATCCGAAACTTCAAAAAACACCGGTGCCATTACTTCCCAGAATAAACCGAGATTGCTGTAATAAGACATTTGGCGGCACTGTTCTAAAAACATTTCGGGGAATGCTTTGTGAAGTGCCAGCATGAACGGGTCTTTTTTGAAGTAAGCTTTAATTGCCCGATCGGCATTAGCCTTATATTCGTCAGTGTCCAAATAAGGATCGAATTGATTGGTAGGCACGTACAAGCCCCGGTGCCAAAGCATTGACCTCATGCACTCTTCCGCAAATTCCATGTTAATGCGATCGTGCCACAAATGGTGAAACAGCCGCGGCATTTTACCAGTTTCACCCTTTTTCATGAACTCCAAAAGTTCCGGGTGTGCGCTTCCAGTCCCGCGCCAAATCCGCAAATCTGCACCGTCGCCTGCATAGTGATTTTGCAAGTCTAAATACTCCTGGGGCAAGAAGTATTTAAAGAAAGGAAGCGGCTGTAAAAATACCCGTTCGGCGATGTAAAGCAAATCCCGCCAGTAGAAATCCATCGGCACTGCGTAAGCTTTCCAGATAGCGATAATTTGCATCAGATTTTCCGGCGTATCTGGAATCATCGCTCCGCCGGCTTCTAGTCTGTGAATTACTTCAGCAAATTCGTGCTTGGAAGGAGGTAGTTTAGTTGCTGGTTTATTAGGGGTATGTACCATTGTTGTTTCCTTTGATTGAGTGAATCTCAATATTTTGAGTTCTTGCAAAAAGCTGCGATTATTTAACTGGTTCTCCGGCTTTGCTTGGAAACCGATATCCATGCCAGAACCGGAAAATTGGAGGCAGAGCCTCGGGATTTGCGTTACCAGGCAGAGCCTGGTAACGAGTAGATTCTCTTAGTCCGCGTCGGCGGACTTCGTTTGTGTAGACGCGATTTCAATCGCCGAGGAGTCGATGGGATAGCTAATAGCTATTTGGGTATTTCTGTCCGCCGGCAGAGTAGCAACGATCGCATTTGTAGTAGATTCGCTCCACTTGAGCAGCCAAGCAGGTTGAATTCCCAAAACGAAAATGATGCCCGCCAAAACCAGCGCCGGCATATTTTCAGCAAACGTAACTGGAGGGTAGTAAGCCGTGGCATTGTCCAACTTCCCAAAACAGGTGCGGTTGAGCAGAATTACAAAGTAAACTGCTGTTAAACCTGAAGCTAAAATGCAGAGTAAAGTGGGAATTGGAAAGATCGAAAAACTGCCTTGAAATACTAAGAATTCGGCAATAAAACCCACCAAACCCGGAATTCCGGCGCTTGCCATGCCGCCCAAAACTAACAGGGAACTGGCAGTTGGTAAACCCCGCATCGGGTTCATCAAACCGTTGAGCACGTCCAAATCCCGGGTGCCAACTTTGGTTTCGATGATGCCTACCAAATAAAACAGCAAAGCTAAAATTAAGCCGTGGCTTACCATTTGCCCGACAGCGCCGATTAATGCCAGCTTCGTACCCGCGGCGCAGGCAACGAGGATGTAACCCATATGTCCGATCGAACTATAGGCTACCATGCGCTTGATGTCTTTTTGGGCGATCGCGCTCAAAGCACCGTACATCACGCTCACAGTCCCGATAATCGCTAAACCCGGAGCGATAATTGACCAAGTTTCGGGAAACAACTGCAAGCCGAACCGCACTAAACCGTAAGTTCCCAACTTTGCCAAAATCCCTCCCAGCAGAATTGCTGTTGCTGGCGAAGCTTCGACGTAAGCATCAGGCAGCCAAGTATGCAGCGGTACTAAGGGAATTTTAATTCCCAACCCAACTAGCACAATTGTTAGCAGGATCAATTGCGTTCTCAAGGGCAATTCTTGAGTGTTAATCGCAGTGTAATCGAAATTTAAAGAGCCACTCAGCCAAGCAACACCCAAAAATCCCGCTAAAACTAAAAATCCCGAAACAGCCGTGTAAATCAAAAACTTCATGGCAGCGTATTCTCGCTGCTTTCCGCCCCAAATCGCAATCAACAGGTAAAAAGGAATTAATTCTACTTCGTAGAACAGTACAAACAGCAGCAAATTTTGAGACATCAAAGCTCCGGCAATACCAGCATTGATCAGCAAAATCAAAGCGTAGTAAAGCTGGGGCCTAGCCATCTCTTTGCCAGTGCCGTAAATGACTAATAGCGTCAGCAAAGCACTTAAAACCAGCAGCGGCAAGGACAAGCCGTCAATGCCCAAGTTGTAGCTCAAACCTAATTGTGGAATCCAAGGCAAATATTCTTGAAATTGCAGTCCAGAATTGGCTGGATCGAATTGAGTCAACAGCCAAATATTGACAAGGAAAACAGCAGCAGCAAAAGCCGAGGCTATTGAACGCAGACGCATCCCATTGATGTTTCCGGGCAAGAACCCGACTACCGCAGCGCCCAACGCGGGCAACCAGAGCAAGGTACTAAGCATAATGTGTCAAGAGTGAAGAGTAAAGAAACAATTTTGCACGCTATTGTCTTTGATAATTTGAGAGTTGAGATGTTACAGTCCTGGACGAAGGTGTCACAATTAAATCTGTAGGTTGGGTTGAACGAAGAGAACCCTACGCTTCGCTCCGCCCAACGTCAACTAGAAGATTGTGTTGGGTTTCATTCTTCAACCCAACCTACGTATATTAATTGCATCAGGACTCAGAAAGAATACTTACTCTCCCCGTGTCTAAATCGTAATATGCACCGACAACTTTCAGTTTGTTCTCCGCAATTAACTTAGAGATAACTGGAGAGGCTTTCAACCTGTTAGCTTGCAGCACAACATTGGCTTTTGAGGCATTCTCTAGCCTGTCGCCCGCTTGGTTTTTCGATCTTTCAACAGCAGGCTTAATTGCCTCGATCAAACTGCCAATTTGACCGGGAACTTGAGCTCCTTTGATGGTTGCGTCTACCGCACCGCACCTTTTATGCCCGACTACCACAAGCACTTTTGCTCCCAGTACCAGCGTGCCAAATTCCAGGCTGCCAATTTCTTCTGGAGTAGTAACATTTCCGGCCACGCGACACACAAATAAATCTCCCAATCCCTGATCGAAGATAATCTCGGAAGGAAAGCGGGAATCTGCACAGCCGAGAATAGCAGCAAAGGGTTTTTGAGCTATGGCAACTTCGAGGAGGCGGGGTAAGTCTTGGTGGGGACTTTGGCGTTTTTTGTCAACAAACCGCTGGTTCCCGTCCATTAACTGTTTCAGAGCTGCATCGGGAGTCAAGTCATTTTGAGCAATTACTGGTTCGGGTGCAGCCAAATCAGCGCCTGCTCGTGCTGCGAGTATTCCTGTACCAATGGCTCCGGCGACAAATTTGAGTGAATTGCGCCGGGAAAGATTGAATTGTATGTGATTTTGGTTCATTGATTTTGCCTTGTTGTATTGAGTTGGAAATCTTTGTTAAAGACTTCATTTACTGTTTAAAAACCTCGCTGTCAACTGTCAACTGTCAACTGTCAACTGTCAACTGTCAACTATCAAATATCAACTATTTACCCACCCACAATCAGCGACAGGCGAGCTAGCAAAGGCCAGCTTATGAGCAGTCCCAAAAGTGCAACTCCGAACAGAATTGTCAGGGCGTAAAACTGAGTTTGACCGTTAACGTTGTACTTGAGGCTTTGCCCGCCGAAAACGGTTGCAAAACCGATTAAGTTCGCGAATCCGTCAACAATATTGCGATCGACCCAAGAGATAACTCGAGCAACTAGACCGACGGCAAATATCACTGTCACCCGGTAAAGTTGGGCGGTGTAAAAGTCGTAGGCAAAAAAGTCTTGCAGGGCTTGAGAACCGATTCGCACCGGTTTTTGCCATTTTTCGTTCAGGTAAACAAACGCTCCGGCACCGATGCCGATCGCCGTTGACACAACTAGCAGTCCACTGGCGGTATAATTCAAACTCGCCCCAGGTAATAACTGCCACGCCGCCAGCAAGTGCGGAACGTGCAAAGTAAAGCCCATTAAAACAGTCATCGGCAAGATAAAAGGCCAGTGAACTTCTGGCGAACGTTCGGTCATTTGCTTTGGTTTACCGCCAAAAACTAAACCGAAGACGCGCACTAAGCCAAAAGCAGTGACGCCGTTGACAAACAGCACTATTCCTAACAAGAAAGGATGAGTTTCCCAAAGCCCGGATGTGAAGTCTTCTAAAGCCCAGAAACAGCCGAAGGGCGGCAGTCCCACCAATCCAGCGCTACCGACAATAAACGATATCGCCGATATCGGCCGCTTTCCCCACAAACCGCCGAGAGCTCGGACATCCTGAGTGACGCTGTTCCAAACTACCGAACCGATGCTCATCACCAGCAAACCCATTGCCAAGGTGTAGGCAAATATCAATGTCAGGGCTGTCTGGGCTTGCCCGGTGCCGACGGCGATAAATACTAAGCCCATGTAAGCGCTGACTATATAGGAAAGCGTGCGTTTGATGTCAATTTGGGCGATCGCAATTAATGAAGCACCCACCGCCGTCGCAGCGCCTACAATAATAGTTGTCGTCATCCCCACGGGCGACAAAGCAATCACCGGCTGCAACTTAATCAATATCCAAGCACCAGTTTCCACAACTACGGTGTTCCGCAAAATCGTCGCCGGCAGCGGGCCTTCCATCGCCTCATCCAGCCACAGGTGCAAGGGAAACTGAGCGCACTTACCCATCGGGCCGGCAATCAAAGCTAAAGTCAACAGCGTCGCGACAGTGGGATCAAGCTTTGCAGTCTGGGCCCAAACAGCCAACTCGTCAAAATTCCAAGTTCCCGCCAGCGGCAGAATGGCAACTACCCCCATCAGCAGGAATAAATCTCCCACCCGCTTGGTTAAGAAAGCGTCCCGGGCTCCTGTCACCACCAAAGACTGATTGAACCAAAGCCCGACTAGCAGGTAAGTACCCAAAGTCAGAACTTCCAAAATCATGTAGCTGAAAAACAGGGAATTGCACAACACCAAGCCGCACATCCCCGCTTCAAACAGCCCCATCAGGGAAAAGAACCTAGCCCAGCCCCAGTCCATTTCCATGTAACCGAAAGCATAAATCTGCGCCAGCAAGTTCAGTCCGGTAATCAAAACAGTCGCCCCGACGGTTACAGCAGAGATTTCCACGGGAATGGTTAAGTCTAAACCTGCTACGTTAAGCCAGGGAATCAACTGGTGCCGGGCCGGTTGGTTCCAAATAGCTGTCAGGGCGATGACGCCGTGTAGGAAAGCGAACAAGGTTAATATGGCGTTTACGTAACCGGACGGTCTGGGCCCGGTGCGGCGGGTAACTGCCGGAAACCACAGCATTGACAGAACTCCGCCGATGAGTGGATAGCAAGGTATAAACCAAACTGTCTGGAGTAAGATTTGAGCCATTGGCATTACCTGTAAAGGTTACAAAGATTTAAAAATCTGAGAATAATTCCGATGCGCTGACGACAGCAGTGGAAAGCCCGAAGGCAGAAGTAAAGAAAATTTCGGGGTTTGCCTCTGAGTTCCTTCCCGTCGTCAAACCGAACCCATCAGAATCGACTTAATTAATTTTATATTAAGGATTACGTTAAATTTTCATATTTCTAATTCAGCATATCTATATGCACCAATAAACTGCACTTATAGGTATTTAGAGGCGGGGATTGTATACAAAAGAATATTTTTCGATCGCACATCTTGCACTATTTTGAGGAACAGGCTTTCCGGCCTGTTCCACTCATAGTTCAATTTTTTTGTGGGTGCACCATTTTGAGGAAAAGGCAAGATGCCTGTTCCACAACAGTTCACTTTTTTTGTGGGGAGTAGGGGTTGGGATCTTCTAGTCTGCCCGTGAAAGGCTTATTTAGAACAAGCAAGATGCCTGTTCCACTCATAGTTCTATTTTTTTTGTGGGGTGGGCATCTTGCCCGCCCGTGAAAAACTTATGCTCTAAAATATTAAAACCGCTCAATTTCCCAAGCTGATTCGGGAAGTTTGGCTTGGCGCTGTCCGATCGCCCTTGACCTCACATTCAAAAGACCGATCGGCGTATTAAACAAATCTACCAGATCGGCTCGGGCGATCCTCTTCGTTGGCGTAGCCCCCGTAGGGGCGGGCTTCGCTAACGCACTTTTGGCAGCAGCCACAGGCAATTCTTTTAACAGCCATCTAGCCAGCCGGTAAAAATATTCCGGTGCTGTCAATTCTCGCATCAAATCGACACCGTGGAGTTCGTGCAAATATTGATTAGATTCGCCGTAGCGATACCATTGACTTTGTAACTGTTTTATTGTAGAACGGTGGCGGTGTCGGACGATCGCATTTTCAGCAAAATACAATTTATAGGATGTTTCTCGCAAAATCCGCCAACACAAGTCAGCATCGCCGCCGCTGGTGAGGTAAGGGCGAAATAATCCTATTTGTTGTAAAACGAGCCTCCGTACAGCTAAATTGGCGGTTTGACCGTAGGGACAAAAAGGGTGAGCGAGTGTATGTTTTTGAGATAAAGTATTTTGGCGATCGGCGTGCTGTTCTAAAATAGTTTTACCGGGTAATGCAACTATTTCCCCAGCGCTAATTCCTATTTCTAAGTCAACAAATGGCTTAACTAAATTTTCCAGCCAGTCAGATTCCGGGCGACAGTCTGCATCGGTAAATGCAATGATTTCGCCTTTGGATGCGCGAATTCCTTGATTGCGGGCGGCGTAAGAACTTTGAATCAGGTTTTCGGTGAGGGGGCGAATGTTGATATCTCTTTCCCTGCCCGAATCTGAGAATGTTTGGAGAATGGTTGAAGTGCGATCGCGGCTGTTGTTGTCTACTATGAGATATTCTACTCTGTCGATCGGATAAGTTTGCGATCGCAGGCACTCAATTAAATCCGGCAAATCTGCCTCGCCGTTATAAATTGGGACTATCACCGAAATGTCCGGTAACAACATTTTAATCATTCAAAAACAACCGTAAACGATAGCATAACTAATATTGAGTCAGATTAAACGAACCGCGAAGGCGCTAAGGACGCGAAGAAATAGAAATAAGGAAATGTAGTTCTTCCTTCGCGCTATCAGCGTCTTCGCGGTTCTTCAAATAATTAAAAAGCATCGGAATTAATATTATCGACAGCCAGGAAACGGCACTGCCGTTTCCTCTATATCATGTCGCTCGTGCAACCGGAAACGATATCAATTCTCAAAATTATAACTTCGGAGCCTTAAACAGGCAAAATGCCTGTTCCACAAATGCATTCAGTTCTTGTGGAACAGGCATCTTGCCTGTTGCTTTCAAGTAGTAGAAAATATCTCTTACATCCCCTGTGCAGTCCGTCACTCAATCCGTTCTCAACTGTTGCTAGTCAACATCAGAATCATTAAAACCAGAACCCCGTTAGTCAAATAAAAGATACCAACTACCTGAGTTTCCAACCAGCCGCACAACTCTAAATGATGGTGCAGCGGAGCCATTTTTAATAGACGCTTGCCGATTCCATCCGGGCCTTTTGTAGCTTTGTAATAACCTACTTGAGCAATTACTGACAGCGTTTCAATAAAGAAAATCCCGCTGATAATTAATAATATCCAAAGGCTATTTGTCAATAAACCTACCGCACCCAACGCACCGCCCAAAGCTAAAGCACCTGTATCGCCCATAAACACGCTGGCTGGATTGCGGTTGTGTGCTAAGAAACCGAGACAACTGCCGCTGGTACAGGCGCAAAATATCATTAATTCTGGCGAAGTTGAGGCTACAGATGCGCCCAATCCCAAAAGTGCGATCGCCCCCAAACCTCCCATCAACCCGTCAATGCCGTCGGTAATATTGGTGGCGTTGCTTTCAGCTACTAGCACAAAACCCGCCAGCGGCCAAAACAGCAAACCTAAAGGCAATACCCAACCGAAAGGCAAAGCAATGCTGGTAGAAATACCTGGATTTCGGAACATCAGCCACAGACAAAATAGAGCTGCAAAACTTATTTGCAAAACCAATTTCATTCGAGGTGAAATACCTTTGTTCGACTTGCGGCGCAGAATTTGCCAGTCGTCGAGCCAGCCAATGAAACCGTAAGCTAAAGTTAAAGCCGATACGGCAACAACATCTGAGTTAAACTTAGACCAAAGTAAAGCGACTGCGACCCCCGCAGGTACAAAAAATATCCCTCCCATTGTCGGCGTTCCCGCCTTTTTTAAATGAGCTTGCGGGCCGTCTTCGCGAATTACTTGTCCTGCTTTTAGTTGCTGGAGTAAAGGCACAACTGCAGAGCCCAAAACCCATGCAACTACTGCACAAACAATTAGCGGCATAAATAGCGATGCAGGCGTGTTTAAAAGTCTACCCGCTGCTACATCTAAACCGATCGCTACAATGCTGATTCCCAAACCCAACAGCAGGAATAAATTCCTGCCTGTAAGTTTGAAAGGCAGACTAAAAGGGATTTTTTCATCCACAAAGTTATCCATAACACTCCTCACCACACACGATTTGAGAATAAGCAATTGACAATTGGGGAATAGGGTGCAATACAGGAGATTGGGAAATCTCTTAGTTTTTCTTCCCTGTTTCCGGTTGATTCCTTCACCCTTCTACCAGTTATTCTTCGCCTACACTCGCATCCTCTTCTACTTCCTCTTCTAAATCGTCGTAAGGACTGTCGTCAACTGCCATCAGTTCGGAAATTTCTTCTTCGTGCAGATAGTCTGGTTCTTGGACATCCCTTGCTAACAGGCGATTGTTAGATTCCAACCAGTCTAAAAGAGAAGATTGCTGCTTTAATGGAATTACATCCGCAGGCAAGTGGCGAGGTATTTGACGCAGAGATGGGTTGTACATGATTCTCGGTTTCTAAAGACAAAGACGCGATCGAGTAGAGGTAACGTTTTGCCGACGGACTGCTTCTTCAATCAAACACTTGCCAATCGGGCATTTAGCAAGGCTAAAGCATTATACCACAAGCTCCGTTTGGTTCCGGATTGGATAAGATGGGAGACCTCCAAGACGATCGCCCCAATCATGGGCCTCAGAATAACATTAAAATCCGCTCTTGCCAATCCTTTTTTAGCCGTAAATATTGTAATCTGAGACGATCGTCTTTAAGATGTCGCGACACGCGGCGATCGTCTTGCAGGGCTTCGCTAACGGAAGCGGTTGATTCACAAGAATCTCCTGGTTTTCGATCGAACCCTTATCCCGAAAGCCCTCTGGCTTCTTCAGTCAACTCTCGATCGATAAATCTCAGCATGGATACAACGGCGGCGGTTTTATACAGCAAAGAGGGTTACGACACCGGAGGGAAAAGACTTCTGGGGCGTCATTCAGCCGGAGAAGGGTTTCTCAAAAGCTTAGTCCAACACGGAACCGCTGACTCTCTCTACTGTTGCGCCGATAGCAAAACAACCTTTAAAGAATTTTGTTCGCACATCCAACCTTGGCTGCAACAACCTCGGAAAGTCCGGTGGATTCCGACGGAACGACCGGATTTGCTATCTCAACCGGGCACAATTTACCGGCCCGATCCGGCCCTCTCGCAGATAGTTTGGGCCCGCAGATTTATCGATCAGCGGGCTTACAGCGTTTGCGGCGTTACTCACACCATCGGTACAAAATACGTCATGGAGGCGATCGGCGATTTGATCGCCGCACCGATGCAGCCTTGGGACGCCCTGATCTGCACCTCTGCAGCCGTGAAAACAGCAGTAGAAGGAGTTATGAGGGAGTGGTCTGAGTATTTAGCGCAGCGCAACGGCGGTCAACCGGAAATTTTGGTCAAATTGCCGATTATTCCCCTAGGAGTTGATTGCAGCGCCTTTCCGCAGGGTGTGGAAGCAGTTAATAGTCGCCGCCAACTGCGGCAAGAACTCGGCATTTCTCCCGGCGATATAGTTGTGTTATTCGTCGGTCGATTGACTTTTTCGGCAAAAGCTCATCCGGTACCGATGTACATCGCCCTAGAGGCCGCCGCACAACAGACAAAAGCCAGAATCCACTTAATTCAAGCTGGTTGGATCGAAGATCCGAGAGAAGAACCCGACTTTAAAAATAGCGCGCAAATCTTTTGTCCCTCCGTGAATGCTATTTTTTTAGATGGGAGAAAGCCCGAAATTAGAATAAATATTTGGTCTGCCGCCGACATTTTCATTTCGCTTTCCGACAACATTCAAGAAACCTTCGGACTGACACCAATTGAAGCAATGGCCAACGGACTGCCAGCCATAGTCTCCGACTGGAACGGATACAAAGAATCAGTACGCCACGAAATAGACGGCTTCCGCATTCCAACTCTACTCCCGCCCCCGGAATCTTGTTTAGATTTAGCGCTAAATTATCTCGACGGCAGCTTAAATTGGCCGACTTACATGGGTCACACTTCCCTAGCCACAGCAGTTGACATTGATTTTTGCACCCGCGCTTTGTGCCAATTAATTGAAAACCCCGAATTGAGAAAGCGGATGGGGGAAAATGCCAGACAAAGGGCGAGGGAAATTTATGATTGGAAAGTAGTAATTGCTGCTTACGAACAGTTGTGGCGGGAATTAGCAGAAATTCGCGTTTGGGCACCAGAGTCAGCACCTTTAAAATCTGGGAAACCGCCTTATCCCCTGGGCGACGATCCGTTTCGGGTATTGGGTCATTATGCGACTAAAACTTTAAGCAATGATATGATGCTGAGTCTGGGTGCGATCGCCACACCAGAACTTTTAAAGCAGGTACAGACAATTTGGTTTACCAGTTTTGGTGACGATAGGAGAATCTCTGTTAACATTCAGATGGAGATATTGGATACAATTAAGCAAGAAGGTGCTGTCAGCGTGGGCGAAGTTATCAGACGCTACGTTAAAAACGAGCAAGAATTAGCCTACCTGTATCGTACTCTGCTTTATCTGGTGAAATTTGGTATTTTAGTTATTAGTTGTTAATACTCGGCGATTGAAGTATTCGGCGATTGAAATCGCTCAAGAGTCAAACAAAGTCCGCCTGCGCGGACTGAAGAAAAGATCGATCAGACTTTTGCCTCACGTTCGATAATTAATCCGTGTATTCGTGTCAAAATTCTTGTCGTGCCTTCGTTCTAAAAAAAACTATGCTGAAAAAATCTGCACTATTAGAGATAATTGCTGGTAAGAATCGCGGTTTGCTGGCCACTCCCAGCGACAAACAGACGATTTTAAGTGCGATCGCCCAATTGGAAGATTACAACCCCACACCGCGCCCTGTCGAAGCCGCAGAGCTTTTAAATGGCGATTGGCGTTTATTGTACACCACCAGCCGCGAACTGCTGAATCTTGACGGTTTTCCCTTGGTGAAATTGGGTCAAATTTATCAATCTATCCGAGTTGAAGAATCTAAAGTTTACAACATTGCCGAGCTTTACGGCTTGCCTTATTTGGAAGGAATCGTCAGTGTAGCGGCGAGATTTGAGGCGACTTCGGAACGTCGAGTGCAGATAAAATTTGAACGATCAATTTTGGGATTGCGCCGGTTGATTGACTATGAATCTCCAGTCAAGTTTATCAATGAGATTGAGTCGGGGAAAAAGTTCGCTGCTGTAGATTTCGGGCTGGATACTCGCGAACAGCAGGGATGGCTGGATATTACTTATTTGGACAGGGATTTGCGGATTGGACGGGGGAATAAAGACAGTGTTTTTGTCTTGACAAAAGAGTGATTTTGTGATGTGTGATTAAGTGCGATCGCTCTTTTACCTGAAAGTTGCAATCAGTCTAAAATGATACCGAGAGAGATATAATTATGACATCAACAATCAAAGAAACAATGGGCAAAATTACCACAACGCTGACAATCACGAATCGCCTCGACCAAGGTAAAGCAGAAGATAATCTAATTCCGGCTGACCAAATACGTTCTATTACAATCAAAAATGTGCTGGTAGATACTGGGGCGACTACTTTATGCCTGCCGCAGGATGCGATCGCCAAACTCGGTTTAAAACTCCTGAAAACAGTGCCTGTAGCAACGGCAACAGGCATCGGTACGGCACGCATTTTTGAAGATGCAAAAATTTCATTAATGGGAAGAGACGCGACTTTTGAGTGCATAGAACTGCCCGCAGGAGCCGATCCGTTATTGGGCGTCATCCCGTTAGAAGCATTAGGAATTGAATTAGATTTGCAGAAACAAACACTCGTGCTGTTGCCACTGAGTCCGACGGCTAGTTATTTAAGAATTTGAATTTAGCAGTTAGGAAATAACCTAAAATGCAATTTATTGTTACTCCGTCGGTTTTTCCTGTTCTTTCTTTTCCATCGGCATTGACTTTTTGACAGCTAGCACCAACTCCGCTTCGGTACATCGATACAAGTCCCTCATTCGGAATACTTGCCAAACTTCCATTTTTGGCAATGTTCGGCTTTTTTCCCAGTTACGAATTGAAGATTCAGCGCATTCTAGTTCCCGTGCTACGTCTACGATTTTCAGCCCTGCACGTTCTCTCAAGGCTCTCAAATCCATAGCTGAACAAACCTTTTGACTCGAATTCCGTTAAAACTTACCGTTAACTCTTGACGGAAGTGGTAAGTTTGGTGTTTAATCATAGTAGTAGAGGCGTTAGTCGATTTCCGGCAAGAGACTTACTAACGCCCTTTTCTGTACTCCTTACGAATACCAGACGATTATGACACAAAACGGTTATCAACAGGGATTCCCCGCGAATCCTCGGGCGATCGCGTACCAAAAACGGCTTTACCCTTGGGCGATCGCCAAACTCATGCCCAGTATGCAGCGGGCGATTGTAGGGCGATTTCGCAGTCGATCGGATGCTGACGGACACTTGCTGTGTCTGCGTCAACTGATGCCTCAAGCAACGCTTGTCGTAGTCTTTGACTTGCAACCAGACTTAGAAGTACCAATTGCAGCGCCCACAGCAATTCGATAAACACAAGGATTGCGATCGCCCCAATTCGGGGCAGACACGGGGGCACCACCCCTACAAATAGCCTGAATCAGGCGTGTTTTGTAGGGGAAATCCCCCCGTGGTTGCCCCGATATTACGCACTTCAGTTAGGATAAAATTATCCTTAATTTGCTTTTGAATCATGACTTCTACAACTGCAAAATTCATCGTGTCTCAAGTAGGTGAAATCCCGCAATGGCAAGCCGCCACATGGGAAGATTATGTAGCTGCTTGCGAAGATCCATCTTTGGAAGAAGCCAGAATATTGTTTTATGAAGGATATCTTTGGATAGACATGGGTAATGAAGGAATTAATCACGCCAGATTTAACAACCTCTTGACTCTGGTGTTTGGATTTTGGTTTGTCAGCAAAGGAGGACAAGCTTTCGATGATTTGGGTGGATGTGTAATTGAGAAGCCAAAGGTGGGAGGAGGTGCACCAGATAAAGTTTTATACATCGGCGGAGATTTCCACCAATGGCAAAAAGGTGAACCGCGCCGAGTCAATCTGAATAAATCGCGAATCCCGGATTTAGTGATAGAAACTTCCGATACTACTTTGACGAGCGATTTAGATCAAAAGAAGCGCTTGTATGCTGCTTTGGGAATTCCTGAGTATTGGGTAGTAGATATTAAGGGCGAGAGAGTTTTGGCATTTCGCTTGCAGGAAAACGGGAAATATCAAGAATGCGAAATTTCCGGTGCGCTTGAAGGATTGCCAATTGCTTTGCTGTCGGAGACTTTGAAACTTTTGGGTGAGGGAAATGGGACGGCGGCGATGTGGTTTGCCCAACAAATTGGGAATTTGTAGAGAGATTGGCTGAAAGGGCGTTAGCGAAGCCCTCGAAGAGGATCGCGAGCGATTTAAAATAATTTTTTCAAGCTCGAATCTAGGGCGGCCACAATTTATGAATATTTTGATATTTGTGCTAAGCTAATCTACAAAAGATGTCACGATCGTGCAGTAACCTTTCTCTGATTTAAAGGAGCAAGTCAATGAATATTGTCTTAAAACCGGAATACGAAGAGTTTATTCAATCGCAAATTCAAAGCGGAAAATATGGCAGCGCTGAAGAACTAATTGGAGAAGCGATCGCACTTTTAAGAGAACGAAAACAATGCATCGAAGAACTCCGCCAGAAAATAGCAGTGGGAACTGCACAAATTGCTAAGGGACAAGTGACAGATGGAGAACTTGTGTTTGCCAAAATTCAAGAAAAGATCGATCGAAGAGAACAGTCAGGGGCATGAACAGTTATACATTTTCAGATGAAGCCGTCCGAGACTTGAATGAGATTTGTGAGTACATTGCTGGCAATAGTTCCAGGGCAGCCAGCGAGCTTTTTGATGCAATTCGTCAAAAATGTAAACTTGTCGCCTAATTTCCCAATATGGGCAAACGCTATGAGAGGTTATCCCCCAACTTGCGCGGATTTATTGTTAGGGATTATTTAATTTTTTATTACCCGAGATCGGACGGGATTGATATTGCTCGCGTGCTGCGGGGCGATCGAGACTTGGAATTATTGTTTTCAGAGTTAGGGGAAGATTAATTAGCGTTGGATCGATCTGAACGGGCGATCGCACTTGGAAAAAAGGGCGATCGCGCTTAATGCTTCTCAATTTTTTGCACACTTTTAGCTTAAATAATAACATATAATAAAAATATATCTGCCCTGTTAATCTGCCATGAATGTACAATCTGTTTCGCGTTATGTCGCACGTCACCCTGAAATCTTGCAAAGCGAACCCATAATCGCAGGAACCAGGACTTCCGTTCGGGCGATCGTGGAATTGTGGCGTTTGGGTATTACTCCTGAAGAAATCCCCATGCACTTACCTCACCTGAAATTAGCTCAAATTTTTGACGCGCTGAGCTTTTATTTGGATAACCAGGAAGAAATAAATACTTATATTGAGCGCAATCGAATTCCTGAAGAATTGATTCATCCTGCTGTTAAAGCTGCAATGAGAAAGCCGTGAAACTGTTTGCAACTATTTATACAGATGAAGATGTTTCTAGGCTTGTAGCTACTTTACTGCTGGCTAGAGGGTTCGATGTGACGACAACCAGCGAACAGGGAATGCTGAGTAAATCCGATAGCCAACAATTAGCTTACGCAGCATCTATTGAGCGATGTTTGCTCACCCATAATCGCGTAGACTTTGAGCGACTGCATCTAGATTATATGACAGAAGGAAAACAACATTCTGGAATTATTGCGAGCCCTCAAAAGAACGCCTATGAGATTGCTCAACGGGTTGCCATTTTATTAAATACGCTAACGGCTGATGAAATCGCTAATCAGCTTTTATATGTATAAAGCGATCGCACTCTAGCCCCAAAAACCGATCGCACTCTCCTCCAAAAACGCGATCGCCCTAATTTATCTGCGTTTATCTCCGTCCATCTGCCGACATCTGCGGTTAAAAAAATATCTATACCGCTTACAATCATAAAAAATCTAAAATCTAAAATTATAAAAAAATGCTCCGACTCTCCCAAACTCAACTCAAAATCCTCGAAGAATGCCCCCGCAAATTCCAACACAGTTACCTAGAACTCCTAGCCACCACCGCATCCCCAGAACACAAAGAAAAACTCACATGGGGAAGCCACTTTCACCTATTAATGCAGCAGCGAGAACTCGGACTTCCCATTGAATTTATCATCCAACAAGACCCCGAACTGGGACGCTGCGTGGCAGCCTTTATCAACACTGCACCCGAACTTTTCGCCAATTCCGAAAATAGCGACAACATTTTCCGCCAAGCCGAACACCCCCGCACCCTAATTTTCCAAGACTACCTATTCACCGTTATCTACGACTTATTAATAGCCGAACCAAACGCCGCCCAAATTCTCGACTGGAAAACCTATCCCCGCCCTCAAAAATCAAAATGGATAGCCGAAAGTTGGCAAACTCGCCTCTATTTATATGTCTTAGTGGAAACCAGCGACTATTCCCCCGAACAAGTTTCTATGACATACTGGTTTGTACAATTGCAAGGAGAAGAACCGCCGCAAAAACTCACATTTTATTACAACCAAACAGAACACGATCGCACAAAACAAGATTTAACCAACCTCTTGCAGCAGCTAACCGACTGGCGACAGCGCTATACCGAAGGCGGTGAATTCTTACCCCAAGTAGAAATTAGTTCCAATCTTTGCGATTCCTGTCAATTTGCCACTCGCTGCAACCGCACACCAGAAATCAAAGCTTCCTCACCAAATCTTCCGGCAGAAACTCCCACAGATTGGGTGCCAAATCTTGCTATAATCGACGAAATATTTATTTAATATATAAACAAGCCCCCAAATTTTACTCGTTACTAGGCTCTGCCTGGTAACGCCAATACGGAGGCTCTGCCTCCAATTTTCCCGATCGTAAGCGAGGCAGAGCCTCTGGAAATGGGTTCCCAGGCAGAGCCGGGGAACCAGTGACTCGCTTAAGTTTTATTTAACAGACAAACAAGCCCCCGGATTCATCTGCGATCGCAATCTAAAATCTAAAATCTAAAATCGGATGGCAGAACTACCTCAAAACTGGCAAAATCAACCCTTACCCCAACCCCCAGCTTGGCTGATCCAAGCTGTCAGAAACCACGCACCAGAACTACCCGGAAACTATGCCGCCGCACTTCTGTGGTATAGAGGAATTCAAAATCCCGAACAAATACCCGGTTTCTTAAATCCCAAACTTTATCAACCAGCAAGTCCCTTTGAATTCGGACTAGAAATGAACTGGGCGATCGCCAGAATCCAGCAAGCAAGAAATAGCGGAGAAAAAGTCGCCATTTGGGGAGATTTTGACGCCGACGGCATTACCTCAACTTCCGTACTTTGGGACGGACTGGGAGAATTTTTTACTCAAAATGACCAACTAACTTATTACATTCCCAACCGCTTAACCGAATCTCACGGACTCAATATCCCGGGAATAGATGCCTTAGCAAAATCGGGAATTAGCTTAATTATTACCTGCGACACCGGCAGTACAAACATCGCCGAAATCGAATACGCCACAAGTTTAAACATCGATACAATTGTCACCGACCATCATACATTACCAGACGATCGCCCGCCAGCTACAGCCATTATCAATCCCCGCTACTTTCCCCCCAACCACCAACTATTTAACCTTTCAGGAGTTGGAGTAGCTTACAAATTAGTTGAAGCATTATATCACACATTACCCGATATTCCGCAGCGCCCGCTCACGGACTTATTAGAATTAGTGGCGATCGGCTTAATTGCCGATTTAGTTCAACTTACAGGAGACAGCCGCTACCTAGCACAAATCGGCATCGAACAACTGCAAAAACAACTCGCAAATCCCACGCGCCCGGGAGTTGCAAAATTGCTCGAACTGTGCAAAAGATCGGGCGATCGCCCAACCGACATTTCCTTCGGCCTCGGCCCCCGAATCAACGCCGTCAGCCGCATTCAAGGCGACGCCAACTTCTGCGTAGAACTCCTCACCAGCCGCGACAAAAAACGCTGCGAAGAACTAGCAAATTTAACCGAAATTGCCAACTCCAGGCGCAAATCTTTACAAAAAGATGTTGCCAAAGATGCCGCCCACAAATTAGCCAAACTCGACCTCTCAACTACTAGCGTCATCGTCCTCAGCGACCCCCAATGGCCCGTAGGAGTATTAGGATTAGTAGCGGGAAAAATCGCCCAAGAATACGGACGCCCCGTAATTTTATTCAGCACCGAAGGAACCGAAGAAATTAACACAAATCTTCCCGAAACGCATTTAATCGAGTCTTTAGAAGCAAAATCACAAACACTTTCCCAATCCAAAATCGCCCGTGGTTCGGCGCGTTCAGCCAATCAAATCGACCTTTACCAATTAGTCAAAGACCAAGCACATTTATTGCACAGATTCGGCGGTCATCCCTTCGCCGCCGGCTTGAGTCTCCCCGTTGAAAATATCCCTCTATTTACCGATGCTGTTAATCAGCAACTGCGACAACAATACAGCACAGATAGTTTAACAGCCGTTACCGTTCAAGCCGACCTCACAGTTACTGTCTCCGAATTAGGCAAAGAGTTATTTCAAGAACTAAAATTGCTCGAACCTTGTGGGATGGGCAACCCCGCCCCAAAATTGCTGATTGAAAACTGCTGGTTTAAAAATATCTACAATAGGAATATTAAAGATTTAAAAGGAAAAGAAGTAAAGTATATCAAAACTTCTTTTGAAATTTGCGATGAATCTAGCGATACAGGATTTCCCGGCATTTGGTGGGAACACTACCGAGACGAAATTCCTGAAAGTCGGTGCGATGCTATAGTAGAACTAGACTTTAATAGCTATGAATCTCGCTATGAAGTGCCACACTATGAAGTGCGGTTGATAGCAGTGCATTGCCGCACGGAAGAAGGCAAAATAAATTCGCCGACTCCAATAGATTGGATCGTAGACTGGCGCAATAGAAATAACGATGCAGAGTTGTTAGCAGCCAGCACAAACTTAGAATCTCCAATGTCAGCGGAAAATCTAGTTTACAATTCCGAAAAGGTCGATCGCGAAAACTCGATCGTCCTCAAAGAATGCCCCGCAAGCTGGGACGAACTGCGGATCTGGTTTCGGCAAGCACAGCACACTCAGAAAAAACTCGCGATCGCCTACACATTACCTCCACTCGTACCCCCACAGCAAATCTGCCAACAGCTAATCGGCATCGCCAAATACCTCAGCCGCACCAAAAAACCCGTCACCAGACAGCAACTCCGCCAAAAACTCGGCATCAGCGACACCTCCCTGCAACTGGGGTTCAAAACCCTAACATATCTCGGTTTCAAAATCAATTATCGCGATCGAGCTTTCCACATCACCAGACAACCCGAAACCGCACACCGTGAAGACGCCCCAGAACACTTCCCCCAACCCTTATTAGATAGCCAATCCATCCAATTTTCAGTGCCAAATTCCCCCATCGCCGCCCGTTTTGCAGCGCAATTCCTAGCAGCACTCTCCGAAGAACAATTCCGGCGGAAATATTTCTGTGAAGTACCCCTTTCCACCATTCAATCGATCGCCCGAGAGACCGTTTTCCAAGAAGATTCTACAGCAAATCCCTTTTAACTGAAATCTTGCACCATTCTCAATTACTTGCTTAGGAACAGGCAAGATGCCTGTTCCACAAGAGATAAATTTAATTGTGGAACAGGCATCTTGCCTGTTCTTGACAACGGTGCAAGATGTGAGTTCTAACGGATACCTGCCACCATGATTAAAAACAGGCGGGATGCCAGTTCCAGTCATGAGATAACTTTTCTTGTCGGGCCCGCACTCGCTCCTGCAGGTGGGGCTGGCTTGTTCGCCTGTCAAGCGAGAGATGTTTTTGTGGATCTGGCTGAAGAGACCTATTCCCCACACGGATGCAACATCTCAGTTCTAAGAAATATCTTAGTTCTCAATTCATCCCGATAAAATAAGGCATAGGGCAATGGGAGTTATCCGTTGCGAGTCAGGCCCAAAACTCATAACTCACAACTCACAGCCCAAAACCCACAACTCCCCCACCGCCAAACTCGATCGCAAATCTCCAATTTAAAACCCCTATGCTCCTCTGTCCCCGCTGCCAATTTGAAAATCCCAATCCAAACAAGTTTTGTCAACAATGCGGAAATTCCCTAATTTACAAACCTTGCCACGAATGCGGTGCCCAAGTCGCTTTTAGCGCCGCATTATGTCAGAATTGCGGCGTCGCAACAGGTCAAGTGTGGCGGGCCATTATTTCCGGTCGATCGAATTTTCCAGCAGTCGAGCCAGACGAATCCACCCTACCCCCAGCCGAGTTTCTGCAAAAACCAGACATAGTTCCAGAAACCGCATCGCCCCAAAACACTCCTGAACCAATCGCAGACGCGATTAAAACAGAAATAACCACCCCAGCCGAACCCCGAACAGCCGTCGAACCAACTTCTCCACAGCTAAGCGACGGCGAATTCAGCAGCCGAGAAATAGACGCTGCGGCCGCCGTAGGGGCGATCGCACCAGCCTCCTTTCAAACAACCGAAAAAAGCTCTACTACAGCACCAGAGGGCGAAATAACCCCATCCGAACACAATTTTACAACCGCACCACAGCCCAAACAACAAATCCAGGAAGCAACAGAGAACCCCGACAGCCCAAACATAGCTGACATCTCCCCCCAATCTTCAGAATTCCCCGTCCCCAATTCAGAATATGTAATCCCTTCCCAGCCAGCAGGAGCTTATTTAGACACTCAGCAGCGCTACCAACTCCTAGAAACCGTGCCCCCGAGAAAACGCTCAGACACAGTAACAGTAACAGTATTGGACTGTCAGCCGCTGGAAATGTCACCCCTCAAAGCCATGCTAGCAGCCAACTCTGCCAGCGTCGCCAAACCAACCTCCCCCTACACCGCAGCAATCAAACGCGGAGAAAATTCTACCTATTCCGCCTTAGCAGAGCTTTGCCAAGGCATAGCTGAACCTTATCTGGCACTGCGGTGGCAATTCTCTCACAACCTGCCAGTCATTCACGATAGCTGGTCAGACAACGAACAGGCAGTGCTGCTGCTAGAAGACTGCTCCCAATGGCCGCTCCTGCTAGAACGGTGGAGTCAACCCGAAACTTCCACCCAGCAAATTTTATACTGGCTGCACGAAATGACAGAACTTTGGGCTGCCCTAGAACCCTGGCGCTGTCGGCAAAGCTTGTTGGAACTGACAAATTTGCGAGTCAACCCCGACTCTTCCTTTTCCTTAGCTTCTTTGCGGCTGCAATACCTCTATCCCGAACCCGCCGGCTCAAACCTGCAACTGGTAGATTTGGGGCAACTGTGGCAGGTGATATTTAGCCAGTCCGATCGCACTCAGTTTGGCGCATTGCTCGAACTGCTGCAACAAATGTACAGAGGCGAGATTAACACAATCGAAGAATTGCGATCGCGCCTAGAAACCTTTCCCCTCGAACTCCAACCCGCACCTACACCAAGCTCAACCCCGACGCGCGGGCATTACGGCAGCCCCGACGAGTCGGCCCCCGACGTTGACGAGGTTTTAACCCAGCCCATGCCGCTCCAGATTTACAGCTTGGAAGACGCAGGCCTCACCGATGTCGGCCGCACGCGCGACCACAACGAAGACTTCTTCAGCATCTGGACTCAGCTCAACAAACTCGAAAGTTCCTTCGGTCGAATCTTTCAAACCAAAGGGCTTTACATTCTCTGCGACGGCATGGGCGGACACGACAGGGGAGAAGTAGCCAGTCAACTAGCCGCTGAAACCCTCAGAGAATTTTTTCAAACCAGTTGGGAAAATCAACTACCTCCGGCAGACACCATCCGCGATGGAGTGCTGCTAGCCAACAAAGCCATCTTTGAAATCAATCAAAAGGACGGACGCTCCGGCAGCGCCCGCATGGGTACAACTCTAGTCGCAGTTTTAGTTCAAGACACCAAATTTGCTGTTGCTCACGTCGGCGACAGCCGCCTCTACCGACTGAGAAAGGGACAAACCCTAGAAAAAATCACCTCAGACCACGAAGTAGGGGAGCGCGAAATTAAGCGCGGGGTTGACCCGGAAACTGCTTATGCCCGTCCCGACGCCTATCAACTAACTCAAGCCATCGGCCCGCGAGACAGTAATTTTCTCAAGCCAGATATACAGTTTTTAGACTTGTGTGAAGATACCTTATTAATTTTGGCCTCCGACGGTCTGACAGATAATGATTTCTTGGAAACTCACTGGTCCAGCACTCTCGAACCCCTGTTCAATCCCCAAGCTCATCTCGACCTGGGAGTTGCCCAGTTGATTGAATTGGGCAACAAACACAACGGTCACGACAATATCACGGCAATTATCATTCGGGCCCAGGTAGGCGCATTTCGATTTTAGACTTTCGATGCTGCAAACCTTCTCTTGGCCGCCCCCAAGCCAGCGGCCGCCAGAGTTAAACCTGCAATTGTTGCAGGTTCGGGAACAGCCTCTGAGTTTTCAGGGGATGGTTTGACTTCTTGTGCTATCACATATCCGCCGTTTGTCGATAGTCCGTTGGATTGCCCGTAAGCTGATTGTATCCAACTCATTCTGTTTCCCTCTGTACCCGAACTATTGCCAAATATTCCCAAAGATGGCAAAGTGCGATTATTACCAAAACTCCAGTGATCTGCTAATGTAGCGATAATTCCACTGCCCGGATAAGCATTATAGACAACTCGTGTTTTGATGGGATCGAGCGGCGCCCACAGCAAAGGAGAAAGCAATTCACCCCTGCCCCCTGCTGTGGCTTGAGACAAATTCCACGACTTCCCCAATATGGTTGCAGAAAAGCTTGTGAGCGCAAACCATTGATTTGTAGCTTTTATTTCTACGGGTGGCAATAAGAAGCTAGACAAAATAGTATCTTGATAAGGAGTCGAGTCATCATAGCTGAAGGCTCCTTCGCCTACTAGAGAGTCCGCCGAATTAAAAAAACTTAAACTAAAATTAAGTGAGGCAGCCTGTGCTGATTTGACCCCAGTCAACGCCAATCCCAGAACAGTAACTGTCACAGCTACAGCAAATTTACCTAAAATCTTAGCCATTGTTAACCTCATGTTTGTATTGTCAAGTGTGAAATCGAGGGGTTTTGCTTTTCAACTCCCTAGGGTTGAGTAGCTCAACATCAAAAAACCGAATACCCAAAACCTACTTCTTAAAGAAGTCTGGACTCTCAGAGAACAAAGTTGTCTTGCGTTTAATCAGGTTGACTTACTTATCAGTAATCTTACAGATGAATACCGCCCATAAAAAATCCGAAACTCAAATGTTTACGGAATCTTTAATTAAAATTACGATATTATAAAGATTTCATAAAACTCAGGACTCCAACTAATAGGGGAATCAGCGTATCTGTTCAGGGCAAACGTATCATGTCAACAAGCGGGAATTTTACCGTGCTTGTTGCGACTATTATCGATAGCTGTAGTTGATTGAAAAGAGATTTGACTGCCGATAGCGGTGGCTATCCCTCAAAACACTACTACTATTCTCCCGGCAATTTAGATGCGTTTGCCCTGCGTATCTGTTCTTCGTTGCTTCTTGTTAAGCATGAAAAAATCCAACTTAAAACTTACAATTATTTATTAATTATTAAAGTTTAGTTATTAATATTTAAATTTTAACAATTGCTTGATGCCCCATATTCTAAACCTGTAAATTATCGATCGCCCGCCCTGCCAAATCACGGATCTCAACCACATCAATCGAAAATGCTGCTGACTCTTTTAGATCCAGAAAAACAGACCCCCCTGCAACAGTGGAGTTTCCAGAGCGAATCCATTATTCGCATCGGTCGCTCTCCAGAAAATCACGTTGTAATCCCCAATGCTCTAGTGTCGCGGCAGCATCTGGAATTGCAAAGAGTTAATAGCGGCACGTCCAGTCAGTGGTACTTAGTCAATTCCGGGACAAATGGCACTTTGGTTAACGGTATTCTCATGTCTCAGGGTTGGATATCCGACGGTGCCCTGATCCAGTTGGCGCGGGGCGGCCCAATTCTGCATTTCCAAGTTATTAATATTCAACTCGGCGGCAAAATTGAGGCGAACCCGACCGTCAATCTCGCCGCCCCGCAGTGTACCCACGCGGGAAACCCACCGGGGAATTTATTCTGCATCCACTGCGGCGAACCGATTAAAGTCGATCGCACTATCCGTCACTACCAAGTCCTGCGAACTTTGGGCCAAGGCGGTATGGGGACAACGACTTTAGCCTGGGATCGAGACAAAGCGAAAGCTCAACAACCCGGAAGTTCCCCCGCAGCTTCTCTGGTAGTCCTCAAGGAAATGAATGCTGACATGGCTCAAATAGTCAAAGCTCAAGAACTGTTTGAACGTGAAGCTAAAACTCTCAAGGCCCTCCACCATCCGGGAATTCCTCAGTTTTTTGACTTTTTTGTGGAAGGGGGCAAAAAATACTTGGTGATGGAAATGCTCCACGGCGAGGATTTAGAAAAACGCATCTACAACCGCGGGCCTGTTGCTCCCCAACCAGCAATAGAGTGGATGATCCAAACCTGTGAGATTTTGGACTACATTCACTCTCAAAAACCCCCGATCGTCCACCGGGATATTAAACCTGCTAATTTGCTGGTGCGCCACCGGGACAATGGCATTACACTGCTGGATTTTGGTGCCGTTAAAGAAATCGGCACTCCTCCGGGCACTCGCATCGGGGTTGAAGGCTACACCGCACCGGAACAAGACCGGGGACAGCCTCTCCCTCAGTCGGATTTATATGCTATTGGGCCTACTTTGATTTTTTTGCTGACGGCCCAAAGCCCTCAAAAGTTTTACGGGAAAATAGCTCGAGGTTACGGGTTTAAGCTCGAAAATATTCCGACGATCGCCCCGAAGCTGCGGGAGACCATTTTGCGAACCACGGCAGCTAAGCCTGGGGATCGCTTTCAAACTGCTCAACAATTAGCTCGAGCTTTAGCAGCTTCGCTTTAATAGAAGTCAAAAGTCATTAGTCATTGGTCATCAGTCATTAGTCAGAAGGAAAAAGTCCGCTGTCATTCGTCATTCGTCACTAGCAACAGGTAAGAGGGAAGAGGGAAGAGGGAACAAGGAAGAGGGAAGAAGTTAGCAACGGAAAATTTATTTAGACAATTTAACCGATCTGCCTCTTAATTTCTCCCATACACAAAAGTCGTGCGTCTCCTCTGTTATTCCTCGTCCCAAGCTTCTACAGCTATCAACTCGCTCACGGGGTCTTGCATAGAAAAATCAAACTCTAGGAGTTGCTGTTTCCAGTACGGCCATTCGTCGCCGTAAAGCAGAGCGATTTTCCAAATGCTGTCTGTCGGCTTGATAATGTCAGACGTGACGAGAGAATGCACCTGACGCTGGAACTTAACCATCGGCTGTATAACCTGCTGGCTCATAATACCTCTTGAATTGTTTAAATCTTGTGTAATTACCACTTCCCAGCTCACACTTTTTACCGCAGTTTCGCCAAGAACAGTCTCGCCAAGATACGTGTAGATTTTTGTCGGGAAGCTACATATTCAACTTGTATCTTAACACAGTTCGTTTTGACAAGGGCCTATAAGCAGGACTGAAGAGTCAAGACCGACTTCAAAGAATTAATCATCTTTAGACTGTCCCGCTATATGCTGTCGATCGGCAGTGGGAGGTTTGCCGCCTCGATTGTATGCACGCAAGTGGCAGATGCAAGGGCTGCGTTCGGCTTGTTTTTGACAAGGCACAGCAAAGCGAGAAACTGCAACTACTGCTCGAACGCTTGCGAAAGCCTAATTTCGGATTTGTGACCGCTCAACCACACCTGTTTCACCTTTGACGCTGGGTTCGCTGTGAGAGTGGGGTCTGAGCTACATCAACTGATTATAACTCTACTGACCGCCAAAGCGATCGAAAATTGTTGGATACTGTTGATCGCCACCCCTAAATGTCGATCGAACATTCAAAGGCGACAGCGGGCGTACAAGCAAGTTCCAAACCCATCGTCCGTCCTGATTGAGTCAATCTAAAATCTCAAATCTCAAATCTAAAATTGTATGACTTGGACAAGGCGACACATTCTCACTCTGGCTGATTTTACCTCTGACGAATACGATACGGTGCTGCAAACTGCGGCTAGTTTTCGGGAGGTGCTCGGCCGCCGCACCAAGAAAGTGCCAGCTTTGCAGGGTCAAGTGGTAGCGAATTTGTTTTTTGAACCTTCTACCCGGACTCGGAATAGTTTTGAGTTGGCGGCGAAGCGGCTGTCGGCTGACACGCTGAATTTTACGCCGGGGAGTTCTTCTCTGACGAAGGGAGAAACTATTCTGGATACGGCTAAGACTTATCTGGCGATGGGAACGGATTTGATGGTGATCCGGCACGAACAAGCTGGAGTTCCCAGCACGATTGCTTCGGAAATGGATCGTTTGGGTTCGAGAGTCAGCGTTCTCAATGCTGGAGACGGCCAGCACGAACACCCGTCGCAAGGTTTGCTAGACTTATTTACTATTTGTTCTCTGTTAGATACCGAACGTCCGCGGCTGGAACTTTTAGCGGGCAAAAAAATTGCTGTGGTGGGGGATATCTTGCATTCGCGGGTGGCTAGGTCTAATATTTGGAGTCTCACGGCTTCTGGGGCAGAGGTTCATTTGGCCGGGCCGCCGACTTTGCTGCCGCTGTTGTTTGCTGAGTGTGGCGATGGTAGGGAAGGCAAATTATTTTTGCACTGGCAGCTTGAACCTGCTTTGGCCGATGCTGATTTTGTGATGACTTTGCGGCTGCAAAAGGAACGGATGAGCGAGCATTTGCTGCCGAGCTTACGAGAGTATCATTCTTTGTACGGGATTACGCGCGATCGGCTGAAACTCTGCAACCCGGATGTGAAGGTGTTGCACCCTGGCCCGGTTAACCGCGGCGTGGAAATTAGTTCGGATTTGATGGACGATCCGCAGTTTAGCTTAATTTCTCAGCAAGTTACCAGCGGGGTAGCGGTGCGGATGGCCTTACTTTACCTGATGGGCGGCGGTAAAGTTTAGGTTGTTAGCTGTTAGTGATTAATTTCCGATATTCGATTATTTTCAGTCTCCATCGCCTCTTTACAATAATCGTTACTCGGTCTGACCGAGTAACGATTAAAACTCTTTCTAGAAATGTAAAGTGATCTAGTTAAGAATTAGGAGAGCCACGACGTTGACACCCAGCCACCGCCTTTGAGTTGGGCCCAGCCGTTTCTGTAACGACCAGTCAATGCCACATTGTCTCCAGGATATAACTTGCCGATGACATGAGAACAGCCATCGGGGCGGTGGCGGATATTCAGTCGGCCGCCGTTGGTTGCAACTTCGGCGTAGCTGTTATGGCTGCGATGGCCACAGCGTTGTTTGTAGCAACCGGCCTGCGCTTCACCGGGCACACCCAGAACAGATAGAGCTACTGCCATACCTGCAATGCCTACCCATGCAGAATTAGGAATTTTCAAGCCCAGCTCGTCTAAGGACTTGACTTGGAGTTCGGACTCTGGAGATTCATAAGCAACAAAAGAGTGGCTCAATGCTAGTGCTTCCATAGTTTCCTCGTGATTGTTGTTAACATTTGTTGGTGCAGACTCAGGTCAAAACCTCAATTAACAGCCAAAACCATAAACTTATGTGTCACAAAAGGCACAAAAGGGCGTTATGGTCTTGCTTTTACTGAGTATTAACCAATTAGCCTGAACCCTGCACAGGTATATCATGTCATTTAAGTAGCTTTTTGGAACAAAAAAATAAATAAAGTTTACATCTGCTGCTAAAGATTGGGGGGACGCGGATAAGTAGGAGGGCAGAATTAAACTTAACTGTGTCATTCAAAAGGGAAGAAAGTAATCGCTTGGGGTTTGAGATTGCTTGTACTGAGTTGCGAATGACACTACTTATCGGGTGTACTTATTTATTGAATTGCTACAGGAAGATCGGCATTGAATTCGATCGAACAAGCATCCTGCTCGTCTTCAATCACGGTCTTAATTAGGTTCGGGCGAGTTATCTTGTAGCCGATCGCACTGGTGCAGCGGTTCGGGGCGATAACCCCGATCCCTTGCCCGTGCTACGAGATTGGTCTAAAAATTAGCCTCCCTCTGTCCCCGACAAGAATGCAAGACAAATCCATCGCGACTTGATTTGTGTCAAGATCAACTAACATATCCAGCACCACTTCTTTGGCAATGAACTCCTTGGCTGCACTTTCGATCGACACAATACCTCAACGCCATGAATCAGACAGCTTCGCCATTACCATAGCGCCGCTGTCTGTAGAGGAAATATACGCTTTGGCAGATGACCCCGCGAACGGAGCCGTGGTAATGATGAGCGGTACAGTCCGCAACCAAACTGACGGTCAAGCTGTAGTTTCGCTAGAATATCAAGCCTACGAACCGATGGCCGTGCGAGTATTCCAGCAAATCGCTACTGAAATCCGCCGCCAGTGGGCCGATGTCAATCGGGTTGCCATTCACCACCGCGTCGGACGCTTGCAAGTGGGAGAAATCAGCGTACTGGTGGCTGTTGGCTGTCCCCACCGGGACTCGGCATTTGCAGCTTGCCAGTACGCCATAGATACGCTCAAACACAATGTACCGATTTGGAAAAAGGAACATTGGGCCGACGGTTCTAGCAGTTGGGTTAGTATTGGAGCGTGCGAGGTTGTCGGGCATTAGTCAATAGATTTTAGATTTGAGATTTTATATCTGAGATTGAAGAGGGGAACTTGTGACGATCGGTCAGCGTCAACAACTGTGGAATGTTCGATGAGCCAATTCCACCGATGAGCGACTTTATTTCCGTGTCCTGGTCTGCGGTTGTGGCGACCGTTCAAAGAGTGCAATTGCCAGCCGAAAAACTCTCTAATTATGACTTGGTGTTGCGTTGTCAGGAAGGAAATCGACCTGAAAGCACAGCCTTTTCAGAACTGTTGAAGCGGTATCAGTCCCACGTAGACAGGGTACTTTATCACTTGGCCCCTGACTGGCAAGACCGAGCAGACTTGGCTCAAGAAGTCTGGATTCGAGTCTACCGCAATATTAACCGCTTGCAAGAGCCTGTTAAATTTCGGGGCTGGCTGAGCCGCATCGCCACTAATTTGTTTTACGATGAGTTGCGGAAGCGCAAACGGGTGCGAACTCCGCTCTCGCTGGACGTACCCCGTACTCTGGAAGATGGCGAGGTTGATTGGGAAATTCCGGCCGACAGTCCGGGGCCTGATGAAGATTTGACGACTAGAGAATTTTACGAGCAGTTGCGGGTGGCGATCGCAGATTTGCCGTCGGTATTCCGCACGACAATTGTTTTGAGAGAAATAGAAGGTTTAGCCTATGAGGAAATAGCGGAAATGACCGGAGTTTCTCTGGGAACTGTCAAGTCGAGAATTGCTAGAGCTCGCCAAAGGTTGCAGTTGCAATTGCAAAAATATCTCGACGGTAATTAGCAAGAGTGATTTCTGACGCGGGTCAAGAAGATTTGGTGAATTTTGCTGTGACATCAAAACTTCTCTTTTAAAATATAAATAAGCAGTAAATTATCCTAATAGCGCTCCTGTGCTTCGCCAATTTGAGCAAGTGATGTGAAATATGAATTATAAATTTGAATCGGATAAAAATCAGAATCAGGAAGCTCTCGGGGATTCACTCACTGAAACTCAAGCTAACAACAATTATGCCCAGGGCAATGTAACTACTATGATGCGCGATCGCTTTGAATTGCTGAGTGCCTACCTAGACGGCGAAGTGACGGCTGCAGAACGCCGACAAGTTGAGGAGTGGCTGACAAATGACCCTGTGACGAAGGGTTTGTACTCGCGACTTCTGATGATGCAGCGGGGTTTTCAGTCAATGCCGGTGCCTGCTGCGGAACAATCTGCACAGGAGTTGGCGGCGAAGGTTTTGCAGCGGGTGGAACGCAAGCCGAAACGGGCTTGGATTTTGGGTGGAGGTGCGATCGCAGCTTTGTTGATTGCGGTGGTGTCTGGTGTCGGTGGCGGCCGCCAATTGTTTGCTCCCGAGTTTGCTCGATCGCCCGTTCCTGCTGAATCTGACGGTTTGATGGTGGCTTTGAACGAGCCTCTGGTGGAGATTGTTAATCCCAACGATTTGATGCTTGGGGTGAATGCACCCATAATGGATATTCCCAAAGTTGGTGTAGCAACCCATCAAAAGTCATTGCCAAAGGTGCAGTAGGATTTCTGTTTTGAGCATCACTGAAGTTGCTAAACTCCCTAAAAAAGGGGGATTTTGCTGTTTTCGGAGTTTTTCAAGGTGAATACATCTTTTGACAAACTCTTGGCTTTGAATGACGAATAGTGAGGCGATCGCATCTTGATATCGGAGTAGGTAGCGAGTGGAATTAGATCGGGCGATCGCACTTGTCACCGATTTTTTGCAGATTTGCGATCGGCAACAGCAATGTCTCCTCAATTTCCTGCCGCACAGCAGGAGATACATTACAACCGCTATTGAGGCAATCAACCAGCAATTTATTAGCATCATAATACTTCCTCAGCAATGACTTCTGCTGTTCGCTAAATTGCCAATCGTGACCTATATTGCGATACTTAATCATCACATTTATTAATTGCTGAGTCCAATCATGACCTTGAGCTTTCCACCACTCCCGCTCGCTTTTCCACCACTCCTGTATTCTGTTTTGATATGCTGAAGCATATAGTTGGTCTCTGAGTTGTTGCAGAGATTGCTTCAATTCAGGTTCCAGATTTAAATTGAGAGTAAAGGCGAGGATAGAGAGAAGATTGCGACCTGATGCAGCAGCATAAAGATAGGGAATATTAAGGTCAATTGCATAGACCATTGCAACGTCAAGAACAATATCAGTAGCCAAGTCAGAGTCACGTTCAGCAGCCAATTCAGAGTCACGTTCATTGTCATAATCAGAAGTAAAGTTCAACAAAAAAAGTCTAAGGGGTGGTTTAAAGGTATGGTCAATGGCATAACCAAGAATACGGATCAAACTTAGGTCAAAATTCAAGTCCGAACGAGGGTTACTAACGCGCTCTACCTCTCGACCCAGATAAAAAGCACGGATAGCTGATGGTTTATAGGGAGCCTTAATAGAAAAAGATTTATTTCTTACCCACATTAGGAACTGCTGCAACGGCTCATCATCAGCGACCAGTCCATCAACTTGCTGTTTCATTGACAGCAACGAGTCATCAGCTTTTTGCAACATCCCAACTGCTAACAATAAGACTTCTCGCCAACGCTTCTCGGTTAGGTGGATAACCAGTCTTTCCAAAGCTTTTGGATCGGAATTTTTAACTATTTCTCTAGCAGTGAAATACTCTTGGAATGTTAGATGAGAAAACGAATAAATTCCTCTTGCCCTTTCCACTAATAATCCATGTTGTGCCTCGATCGCCTTCAGGACAACCTCACTATCCATTTCTAACTGAACGCGGTCAGTTGTGCCACCGGGTAAGTTAGCTAGATAGTCGGCAATCACTTGTTGGATTTGATTTTTTTCAAAAAAGTAATCGCCCCGATCGAAAGTAATAGCTGCCACAAAAGCAAGTAAATGTTTCTTGCGGCACAAATTCAAATCGCGATAAACTTCATCCCGTTGAATGCCTCTAGTTTCATCCCATTTTCTGAGCATAATTTCCAGTCCTTCCTCGTACAACTTGGTTCTGTTGGATGGAAAGTCTGCTTTTGCTTGGAATACTAAACAAGTCAGATTCAGCAAAATTGGTGTTACTGCCAGTTCTCGGATTTGCTGATTTTGTTGCAGTTTCAGCTTCTCTACAAATTGAGATGCTAAAGCTTTCCCTGTCTCCAGATTCTGGGAAAATGCCACAAACCAATTGCGAGCAAAGGCAGCGATTTGCTTGTTATTAAAATCGGCTACCTCAACATTGGTAAATCCTTCTTCGTGAAATCTGTACTTAGAAGCGGCAATTCGACAGGTAATAATAAACTGATTGTTGTAATACTTTCCGGCAAAACGACGAATCTGTCTGACGACTGCATCGCTATCTGATTCTGGCACTTCATCTAAGCCGTCCAATAAAATCAAACCTCTGCCTTGACTGAGTGCGAATTCAGTTTGCGATCGCGCCTCAACTCCGCAACTGGCAAATTCGTCGCTGATATATTCTAATAAGTCAAGATTAGCGATTTCAGCAAAGGTTTTCAGAGGGATAAAAATCGGTATTTTGTTGGCTTCAAATTTTGCCCGATCGCACTGAATGGCAATGTGTTTCAAAAAAGTAGTTTTACCGGAACCAGGCTTGCCGAGTACCATTAATTTAGAGTGAGATTTCACTGCATCCAATCCTGGTACTCGTTTCTGGCGCACTTTGCCTAAACCCAAGCGGTTAAAGTTATCCGCATCTGGGTTGAAGTCTCTGAGTAAATCGCGAATTTCTCCCGGCTGCCAACTGGTAATTTCCTCCAAAATGTTGACTTCAACGTAGAGGTTGCTGACATCAACGGGCTGTGCAATATCCAAGAGTTGCATTTTGCTGTAAAGCTGTTGGATTTTGCTGTGGCATTTTTGCCGTATCTCTTCCACTACCGAATCAATGTCTAAATTCGATGGCTGCGGATTTTCTGGTGGAGGACGATCGACAATTTCTTCCCAATTCAACTGCAAAACCGTGCAGAAAGCCTTGAAAGCATTAGCTTTAATGGGTTCTCTTCCTCCTAAAAAACGCCTCCAAGTTGGCAGCGAGAGCCCATCGGCATAGGGCCCGGCCTCTGTCCAAGTTCGATCGGGATCTAATTTTTGACTAGCTTCTACTAGCCATCTGGGGTCTTCTATCGTCGATCCCCCTTCTCTTCTAGCTTGCCTAATTTTTACTAATCCCTCCTCAGAGGCTTTGAGGGTGAGCATTATATAATTTACTTCTCTAATTGTCAATGTCTGTTTTCGCTCAGTTTAGCGATCGCAAACTGAGTTTGTCAATATCTGAGCAATTAAGAGAAAATGATCGTGACAACAACTGCACGGCATACGGGAAAAGTCAGGCATAAGTCATGCACACTTAATCGTTCAGAAGGTCACTCCCTTTTTTAGCTAAAAAAGTCCACATTAAATCATGACAAAGGATAGCAAAATGAAAGATAACATGGATGAAATCCCGTCAGGTGGGATAGGTATAAAAATTATTGGCAAAATTGCCGATGAGCTAAGTTATACCCGCACTTCTGGCGGTCGAAACTGTCTGTTAATGGTGAAATATTATCAGCCTGGTCTAGTACAACCGCAACATAGCAATCCAGCAGGTTTTGTGAAGCGGGCGATCGGTGTTTTAAACTTTAACAGGCTTGAAAAGCAACGAAATCGCCAATCCGACCCAAGTTCTAACCAGCACCTTCAAAAATTTAGCCTTCAACTAAATACGGATATCAAGGCTGTTGCTCAAGTTTTAGAGTGGGTTGAACAGTTAGATCGTCTACCAATTCCGGAAGCCGTTTTGCATCAGTGTAAACTTGCTGTGATTGAAGGGTTTACGAATGCTGTTCGCCACGCTCACAAAAATCGGCCCTTAGAAACTCCGATCGAGCTGGAAATAACAGTTTTTTACCAACACCTAGAAATCAAAATTTGGGATGAGGGAAAGCCTTTTGACCTCAAGGCGAAGTTAGAAGAAGAATTGGCAGAAGAAAAAAGTCTGTTTAATTGCAACGATCTGGGATTTATGCTTGACTAAAGCTGTTCTGTAATTGCCAAGTTCAAAGTAACAAGAAAAATATTTTTTTTGGTGATGACTACTGATACTTCCCCCAAGATTCTCGTTGTGGATGATGACCCATCCATCCGCACTCTCGTTCATCGTTTTTTAACTCAGAAATATCAAGTAGATTCGGCAGCAGATGGCGAGACGGCTTTAGAATTGTTTGAGAAATTCAAGCCACTGTTAGTAATTCTCGATTGGAATTTGCCGGATACTACAGGCTATCACCTCTGTCAGGAAATGCAGCGCCGTACTAATGTTTTTGTGGTAATGCTAAGCAGCCGCACCGACGAAGCTGATAAAGTTAAAATCCTGTCCGCCGGTGCGGATGACTATATCTGCAAACCCTTTGGTTTGGCCGAGTTAGCCATTCGTATAGAAGTTGTGTTGAGACGCATGAGGTCTGTCACTCCATCGCGTATTGTATTCGATCGATTCGCGATCGATTCAGCGCGCCGGGAAGCAACACTCAACGATCGCATTATCAAGTTAACAGCCTTGGAATTTAATATCTTGTATTTTTTGGCAAGTCATTCCGGTCAATCTTGGAGTCGCCAACAGCTAATCGAAAAAATCTGGGGGTGGAACTGCGACGACACAGGAGAAGAGCAAGTTGTTAGCGTGCATATCGGTCAGATTCGCAAGAAAATGATTCAAGTTGATGCCACTGGGCCGCAGTTTATTAAAACTATTCGGGGTTACGGTTACAGGTTCGATCGGCCCTCGCGCACGGCAATGGCAATTTCCTAAGCTCATCGGCATTAACCACCTTATTTGGCGAAAAACCGATTTTCCCACCTGCCGTGGGGCAGCCAGATGCCTCCTAGGGAACGGACGCGATCGGGTAACATGAAGTAGGCCCAAGCCGTCCCTAGAGGTTTGAGGTGTCGATCGAAGATTTCGATGGACTGCCGCTGATATTCGTTTTCGGTCGGTTCCCGCAGCGGATCGTAGTCTTCAAGTCGGTCTAAATCGTCCAAAATAGCCGAATTTGCGAAACAGAGGAGAAAACCGCAGACTGTGCCATCTCCGGCCATCATCGCAGGATAGCCGATCGGCAGCGCAAAAAGTTGACCGCGGGCGATCGCGGGGCAAGCATCCACAACTTTTCCTTCGCAGTAGCGGAGGTAGTTGGACTCCCCCGGTTTAAGAGTGCCGTAGACAAAGACTTTCATCGGGTAGGGCCGAACCGCTAGTTTTTGCTAACATAGATGGCTAAACTAATAGTTTAAGTCTCGCGGGCGATCGCGACTGCAATCTTCCTAAATTTCGTTGTTTACCCTTTCTTATAATTCATGACTCTAGCAGTTAGTCTTATAGCTTTTGGACTTCGGCCTTTGTACTTGAGCTCTTTTTTGCCCTCCTTGCCCCTGGACAGCTTGTTTTCGACTCAAGGGATTATGGTGATGCTGCTTGCCGCCTATGCGGGGGCGATGTGGATGTTTCTCACCAGTGCTCCGAAGGTACACACGGTGATGGTATCGGATCTGGGACAAGCGAGGGAGTTTTATGAAGGTATGCTAAACCTGCCCGTAGCAGAAGTGCCGCTGCACTACTACTACAATTACGAGCAAACTTTGGGGACAACTGGTATCGATCCGCTTTATTTGTCACCGAATGTCGGGAGGGCAACGACCTCTCAAACGATGGGGAGTCCCGATGGTTTGTGGTATCAGTTGATGAAAAATACCCAACTGCACATTATTAGCGGGGCCGGTGCAGGGGAAAAAAATCGCCAGCGTCACGTTTGTTTCGATCGCGATTGTTTGGATCAGCTATTGATGAGGGTACAAACTCGCGGTATTAGTTATAAAATTCGCCGGGAAAAGCCGCTGAATTTTTTGGTCAAGGATTACGACGGCCGGGTCATTGAAATGGCTGAGGTTAGTAATTAAGCTGACAGGCAAAAAATTTTAGATATAGAAATCCGGTTTCTCCCAGAAAGCGGGTTTCTAAAGTTACGAGTTTGCCAGTCATTGTTGCTATGAATTCTTCGTCTCCGTTGCAACTTAACTAAATCTTTAATTTCTACCAAACATTGTTTAAAACCGAGAACTTGATTCAAGAGGTAAAGCAGATGGGACAGACCAAATTAATCGATCAGTTTAATCAAGATGGATATGTTAAGCTCCGGGGTTTTTTTTCAGAATCCGAGATGAGAACACTGATCGAGGATATTAAACAAGCCGATCCGAAGCACATTGACAATAATCTGAATAAAGGAAGCTTAACTTTTCACAGTCAGCTATTCCAATACAGTAAAAAGATCCAAAACTTCATCTCTCAACCCCGACTTGTGGAACTGCTTGCACAATTCATTGGTCCAAATTTCTGGGTGCGGTGGGATCAGGCAGTAGCCAAAGGACCTGGAGCAGAAACCTTTCCTTGGCATCAGGACAATGGCTACAGCAACCTTAAGGATAATCACTATCAACTGTGGATTGCACTTACCAGAATGACCCCCGAAAATGGTGGGCTGTGGTTACAACCGGGCAGTCACAAAAAACGGCTGCCGCACAAATTTGAAGGTAACTATGCTGTGTATGATGGAACTCCTGAGAGTCCACTGTTCATTGAAGCAGAAGCGGGGGATCTTGTTTTGTTTTCCTCGCTGACACTTCACAGTACCACACCTAATGTTTCGCAGGAAACCCGCTGGGCTTACGTGATTGAGTATATGTCCCTCAATCACGTCGATCCTTCTCTCAAACCACCCTATTTTGTGGTTGCCCGTAACGGTAAATCCCAGCCAGAGTTTGTTAATCTTCATACAGGTTTCCTAAACCCCTGGAATCATTTGAAATACTTTGGTTATCGCTGGAATCTCAAGCAACTGTGGCCAAGCAGGCTGAAACTACTTCTAAAGAGAGCAGAGTTGGTAGGAAAGAAGTAATACCAATTTTCACTGTACCCTCATTAGGTGAAGCCCGAATGTACTTCGTAAGTCATTCGTACTTCACCTAGAACCCTAGAAGCATTAGGTTGATTTAACCGGATTTGATATCACTTAGTTATTACTTCAACGCCCGATCGCTCTAATTCTATTTCTGTCAAAGAGACTGCTTTGCGGCTGAAGATTTGGAAATAGAGAGAAACAAAAAACTCTTTGACTGGAAAAACTATAAATGTCAAAGGATTAATTGTGACGATGATATTGCGCGCATCGGCTTTAGCTTGTTTGACAATTTGCTGTGCTACCCAGTCGGGAGACATAATGCCGATCGGGTTTAAATTGCTTTTAAACGGCCCTAAAATCAGTTTGCGAACGATGCAGGGTGCGTCTAACCGACGCAGGGTGACTAAATCTCCCAGGGCGCGTTTGCTGAGTTCGTACAGGGGACTGACAGCGGGAATTACTTCTGCTTCGGAAGTGTTGATCCAGACTTCTTTGCAAGCGATGTTTTCGTTAGTGCGGACTGTTAAGAAAAAGAGTTCCATCAGCCGCCACGCGGAAAAAGTGTTAATTTCGTAGGAGTTGGCGATCGCTTCTCCTGTTCTTTCTCCCTGTACGTTAATCCCGTGATTGATGACGAGAATATCGATTTTTTCTAACAATAGGGCTAAGTCTGCCTCTTGGCCAGCTTGCCAAGTTACAGTTTTTACAGGTAAATTTTCGCCGTCTACATTCAAAGTAATTTCCTCATTTCCAGAGGAGAGGGCGATAACTTTTGCACCAGCTTTGTGCAGGTGTTTGAGTAGCAAACGCCCTAAAGTTCCCGATGCACCGGTGACGGCTACAGTTTTGCCTTTGAGAGAAAGTGCTGTACCCATAAGTTGATCTATTAAGGTGAAAGTACCGCAATAGTAAGCATTTTGATTGTCGAAGTGATGCCGCCAATGATAAGGTTTATTAACTAACCACTTGCCAGGGGGAGTCAGGAAGTCTCCCGGTTGGTGGGTGATGTCGGTTAATTCGTCTGCACCTTTGATGCCGATCGCGCGGGCGATCGCGCTCAACAAAAAGCCTAAAGTATAAATACAACCCGCTGCTGCGCCCCAGTGGTATTGCGGCAGCCCAAAATAAGCTACAACCCACAGCAACAACCCCAAAACCATCATCGCCGCAGCTTCGGGCACGTCGTGACGCCAGTGTGCTTGCTTGTAAATTGTCTCGCTGACGGGGGTCAAATTCGGGCGGAAAACGCGGTGATGCCAAGTGTGCAGCTTTTGCAGGGGTGCCCAATAATGGGACACGACGTGATAAAAGTCTCGTATTATTTCTGCCCAGCAGACAGAAGCTATTGCCACAGCACCGACTATCCAGTAATTTACCATGCTCGCACCAGTTTGAAATTTGAGATATTAGATATTGTCTGCTTTGAAAGATAACTCAAAATGGCTTTTATTGCTAGTCTGGCAGTTGACTCAGGCGTTTTAAAATCTGCAAAACGCGGTACAATTCATTGCCGGGATTGGAAATAACAAATTCAGCCGATCGGGCATACTGGGGAGTTTCGCCTCTAACTAACTTGACAAAATTGAAGTTAGCACCTGTGGCAATCATCCCAAAAGTAGGATTTTCTGGGTTCGGATATGCCAGCATATATGTCAGGAGTTGGGCAAGTGCTTCGTCAGTTGAAAACGAAAGTTGTTTGGATTCAATTACTGTCACCCACAAGTTTGCTTTCATAATCAGGATATCTATTCTGCCTTCGATGATTCTGCCTTCATCTTCCTCTTGAATGGCGATCGACTTTTCGGCTTTGACTTGAAAAGGAGACTCATAAAGACCGGCAATAAACAAAATGGGGCTGATAATTGTTAGCTTGACTGCATTTTCCAATACAGGCGGGGTGTCTACCAAGTTGAAGTATATGTCTTGGACGCGATCGAGCAATTGTTTTTCTGAGTCTGTTACTTCTGGCAAATTTTCTTGCCATTCTCGGAAAAATTCGCTGTTGCGAACTCGCTGTAAACCGAAGTTATCGATTAGATAGCGGAGGTTGATATCTCTTGCTTGAAGTTTTTGAAGCATAATTTACTATCTTAAGCTAGTTGACTCAGGCGCTTGAATATCTGCAAAACGCTGTACAGTTCGTTGTCGCGTCTGCGAATTGAAAATTGCTCCGACAAAGCATAACGTGGAGTTTCTCCTCTGACTAACTTAATAAAAATAAAGTTACCGCCAGTAGTAATCATGCCAAACGTAGGCTTTTCTGGATGAGGACTAGCCCACATATAAGCTAGGAGTTGTCCCATCCCTTCCTCAATCGAAAAAGCTGCTTTTTTTGATTCAATGACCATTACCCAAAACTGGTCTTTTAAGAGTAATATATCAAGTCTGCCGTCGATGATGACGCCATCGTCTTCATCTTGAATCTGAATGGATTTTTCAGCTTTTACTTGAAAAGGAGATAGGTAAAAGCCGGCAATAAACAACAGCGGCCCTACTACTGACAGCTTAACTACATTTTCCAGCAAGGGTGGATATGTAAGTAAATTGATAAATCCGGCTTTCAGCCTGTCTAGCAATTGTTTTTCTAACTCGGTGATTTCGGGCAAATTATCTTGAAATTCTCGGATAAATTGCTCGTCTTCCGCTAGCTGAAGACCGAAGTTGTCTATTAAGTAACGGATGTTTATATCTTTGGCTGCGAGTATTTGTGTCATTGTTTTATTTTTTTATATATAATACCAATTTTTGCCTCATCTTGCAACAATGATGAGTGTGGGTTTGTTTGCTGAAATATTGTGTAAGGTGCGTCGCTCAAAGATTGTGGATATCATTTAAAATTTTTGATGGCGACGCACCCGGAGCGATACTGTAGCATGAGTTTTAAGAATTAGTATAGGTAGAATCATATTGTACGGCAATTTTTCCTGATTTTGGTATTTTACAGGTAATTTTTTACATTTTATAACTTGTATTCCGCGCAATTTATTTAGGTTTTTGGTCAGCAGTTTGCTGTTTTTGTGCTGCTTGCATTTGCAGCAATTGCGGTACGGTGACAAAACGATATCCCTGCTGTTTGAGTTTGGGAATAATTGCAGATAGCGCCTCGACTGTTTGCTGGCGATTGCCGCCGCCGTCGTGCAACAATACGATCGCCCCCGTTGAAGCTTGAGAAAGCACGGTGTGGGCGATCGCAGCGGCCGGAGGTTGCAGAAAGTCTTTAGGGTCGATCGACCAGATGACAACTACATAGTTTTTCTTTTGAGCGTAAGCTGCCAAACCGTTATTTAATCGGCCGCCGGGGGGGCGAAACAAGAAACTTTTGGCGCCAGTCGATCGATAAATGTGAACGCCAGTATAATCTATTTCATTCGATGCTGTTTTTTCGTTAACATTCTGATAATAATGATGCCAAGTATGGTTGCCGATCGCATTTCCCGCTTGCACAACTCGTTTCGCAATTTCTGGATACTCCCGCAAATTTGCACCCAAACAGAAAAATGTAGCTACGGCCTGATGTTTCTGCAAAACTTCTAATATTTTCAAAGTTTCAGGCGAAGGGCCATCGTCAAATGTCAAGGCGATAACTTTTGAGTTGCTGATACTTGCTTTATACACAATCTGGCTGCGAAATTGCGCGGGCGGTGCGAAGACTAAAGGTTGTTGGGGAGGTTTGGGAGAGGGAGTTGCGGGGGGAGAAGGGGGTGTTTTTTGTTTGGCGGGTTTTAGGAGGTTTGGCGGGGAATTGCCAAAAGGGGGGATTTGGGCTAATGAATTTGAGCTAGTAGTTTGTGGGTTTTTAGGGAATAGGGAAAAAAGGGCGATCGATCCGATTAATATAATACTTTTAATCGCTAATTTTTTAGTAAATTTGGGATTCATTAACTGTACAATTTGCTGTTAACGATATAATTATTATCTAAATCTTTACCAGACTGATATTGAAATTATGTAGGATAATTTACACTGGGAAGATGAGTACCAACATAACCGATAATCACCTTTCGTATACCTACTTCTGATACTTCTAAAAAAAAGTAAATTCGCCAATTATGTTGTCTGATTTTGGCGTGTTGCTCAAATAGACGTTCCTTACCATCAGGACAAACAAAAGTTCGTTCTTTACGATACTTGTCGAGAGTTGGTTTACTTTCTCCAGAAACCTCTATAGAAGTACCATCAAGGCTAAAATAACCCATTTTCCAATTTTTAGCACAATCTTCAATCTGATACAAAATTTCCAAAACAAGTTGTAATCTTTCTTCTCCTGCACGAAGTCTCCGCAACTGTTTATTACCAGCCTCACAAAATTGTAGACTAGGAAACAACTCATCTCTACGATTCCATAGTTCCATGCCGTTAATCCGTTCTGATTGAAGACGCTTTTTAATCCAATCAGCGTGTTCGAGAACGTGGTTTTTCTGACTGGCGTGAATAAGCTCTACACTTTCTTCTATCAGCTCTTCATTATCATCAATTTGTATGAGTTCTAACTTAATGCGACTGCTATTCCACAGCGATTCAGAATTCAGACTAATTGCTAATGTTTCAAGATAGTGAGCAACTTTAAAACCCTCTGTTTGGCTGCCCTGTAAACTCAACTCACAATCTGGATTTTCAACTTTTATTTTAATTTCTATATCTGGGATATCAACGGATAAAGGAGTTTTAGTTGCCAGAGTTCTCAGAAAAGTCCGCTCTTCTCTATTAACTTCCTTATCGTTGCGCCAACGAGAAAGAGGATAGTTTTCTGCAATAAACATAGCATGAAAATCTGCTTGAGTGCGGATTCCTTTCAGTCCGCAGCGTTTTGCTTCACGCATCGTACTAATCAATTCTGACATCCATTGACGTGCTGTAGAAATATCGGGAGCAAGAATTCGCGCAGACAGTTCATTAAACACCATTTCCAAATCCATCGCCTATTCTCCCTCCACCGCAGGTTCCAATAAAATCTCTAAGAGGATAGTTTTCTGCAATAAACATAGCATGAAAATCTGCTTGAGTGCGGATTCCTTTCAGTCCGCAGCGTTTTGCTTCACGCATCGTACTAATCAATTCTGACATCCATTGACGTGCTGTAGAAATATCGGGAGCAAGAATTCGCGCAGACAGTTCATTAAACACCATTTCCAAATCCATCGCCTATTCTCCCTCCACCGCAGGTTCCAATAAAATCTCTAAACTGTTGTCCCACTCATCAAAAAAACCATCCGGCCATCGATCAATTCGTCCGTTGCGATCAATTTTTGGCGATATTACCTCAGTCACTGCTTGTTCTTCCTTTTTTTGACGCTGGAAGTAATGCAACTGAACATCTTTCGGGTCAAGTTTGCCCCCGTGAACCGCAAGGCGAATCCCATTTAAAACATGATCGCTGTGAGTTTCTATGACAACTTGAACCCCACCACTAGCTGCCAAAGCTAACAATTCACCCATTTTAACTTGTCCTTTGGGATGCAGGTGAGCTTCAGGATTTTCAATTAAAACTATTGTATCAGGTGTTGATGCGAGTACCGCTACAATAATCGGTAAAGTGTAGCTAATTCCAAATCCCACATTAGTTGCGCGATAAGGATTGCTATCTCCATAGGAATATTGAAAACTCATCAAATCGACATCTGATTTGGCATCAATTTTGAGGCGCGTACCCGGACTAATTTCTCCCATCCACGCCTCAACTTGGTCTATCAACTCCATTGATTTTACTAGAGGTGCACCTGGTTGAGTCTTGGTTTTTTTTACATTGGGATGGCAGAGACTACTATTAGGAATATTCTTTCCCCCTTTAACAGAAAGGAAATGTGCAGTATATTCACCTTTGATACCAATTTGACCGAGCTGTCGTACTTGGTAATCTGACATTTCATTAAAGGATCGAGGTCCGATCCGTTCTGCGTGAAGGTAGTGAAAATTATTACCAAAAAGATTTGATTTATACAATTCTGAGCTAACTGGTTCCGATCCAATTTTCAACACATCTACCTCTTTGTCATATTTAAAACGCCATACTCCCTTGATGTTGTTTTCCCACGCAATATCAAAACCAATTAAGTCCTCTTTTGCTCCCTCAAAAAGTGCGTCCTGAGCAGTACCAATATTCACCAGATCGCCATTCAGCGCCAACCCTTTTTCTGGCAATAAACCCTGTTGATAAGATTGTCGCAGTAGCAGCAGTGATTGCATAACAGAAGATTTACCAGTGCTGTTTAAACCTGAAAATAAAGTAAGTTTTTTGAAATCTAATAACTGATTAGAAAACGGTTTGAAGTTAAGCAATTGTAGTGAAGTAATCATGCTATAATCTCCTGAATTATTTTTTCAATTATCCTAAATCTGTACTCAATCTTTTCCGCTGCTTGAGAGATAGAAATCAGAAACTCTCGATCGCTATCTACATAATTTATGAATTTTTCAATTAATTGCTCCTTGTGCTGCTTCAATATATCAAGTTGCTCGTCGCTAAGTAGACTCAGGTTAACTGACCAAACTTCAAACAATGCTTTATTAATTGGAAACATTTTTGTTTGATGTTTGGAGATTTTACGGAAGGCAGTTTTTCCAAAAATTTCCCATGCTGCAATCATAGCTTTTTTGAAATTCTTTTCAATGTCTTGTAATTCTAATTCAGACATATTATTAATTATATATAAAGCTTTACTCAAAAATAAATTTCTTTTTTCTGAGCGATCGTCTTGATAAGATGTAATATTAAATGCTAAAAACCCCAGTATAAATTCCCGATCTTCCATCCGCATTTTTCGCAAGTCACTTAGCTTTGTAACTTTATTAAATTCATCAGATGTAGCAAGTTTAGCTAAAAACTTTGTTGCCTTACCGGGGTTGAGAGCATGGCGGAGTTCTTGGGGAGACATCGGAAGTCCCCCTGTATTTATGCGTTTGAAAATGTTATACTTAACTTCTGGAGGCGTACCTTTTTCAATCAAATAAACTGTCACCTGAGTCTCTTGAATTCGACGCTGGTATCGGCGCTCTATTTCATCGTAAGTTTTGCCTTCACAATTGGTTAAGTATTCTAGTCCGCATAATCTAAGTGTTTTATCGCTCATAAATTGCTTCAGAGCAGATAGCCGCTGCAATCCATCCACCACTAACCATTTATCCTCATCAGTTGCATCTATATAAAAAGCTGGTAATGGAATCCGAATCAGGATCGACTCAATTAGTCTGCTTTTCGCGCCCTCTTTCCAGATGTTTGCATGGCGCTGAAAGTCCGGTGCTAAATCGAGAGCTTCCTCATTGATTCTTCTTAGGAGTTGCTCGATAGTTGGTTCTCTGGTGAAAATATTAATTTGGTCAGGGTCATATATCAATTTGTCTTTTTCATATGGTTCATCACCGTTATCTTCTTCTTGACTCATATTTAAGTCATCAATTGAATCTTGGTTGGATACTTGCTGATCTGGTTTGGGCTGACTTACCATAGGAAATACTCCTCTGTGTTAACTTTTATTCAGGATTTTTTAAGTAAAACTTGATCTTACTATTTTAGCAAATGAGAGCCAAAAATTCGATAAAATCGCAAGATACCGACGCATAACAACAGGAGAAAAGCCATGATTGCTCCCGCAAATCTCAGCCGCATCACGATTCCCCCTCTGGAAAATGGCGATTTGCTCAGCCGTGCAGAATTCGAGCGGCGCTATACAGCCATGCCCGCACTCAAAAAAGCAGAATTGATTGAAGGAATTGTTTATATGGCTTCACCCTTACGCTTTGATCCCCACGCCGAGCCCCATGCCGATTTAATGGGCTGGCTGTGGACTTACAAAATTGCCACCCCGGGCGTGCGTCTGGGCGATAATCCCACCGTGCGTCTCGATGTGGATAACGAACCTCAACCCGATGCTGTACTGCTAATTGATGCCCAACGAGGCGGCAAAACTTGCCTTAGCGATGATGGCTATATTGAAGGTGCACCCGAATTTGTTGCCGAAATTTCTGCAAGTACCGCTACGATCGATCTGCGGGACAAAAAACGAGTTTACCGCCGCAATGGAGTCAAAGAATATCTCGTTTGGCAAGTAATGAATCGCCGGATCGATTGGTTTTCTTTGCAGGAAGAAAAATATATTTCTCTGCTACCCGATGCAGAAGGAATTATCCGCAGCCTAGTTTTTCCGGGGTTGTGGCTGGCTGTTTCAGCACTCTTAGACGGGGATATGCCAAGTGCGATCGCAACTCTTCAAGCCGGATTAAACAGTGACGCACATCAAGAGTTTGTCCAACATTTAGCCAGCTTTCCAAATCCCGCTTAAATATCCCCTCAATCTCTTAGTCTGCGGATGCAGACTTCGTTTGTATAGTCGCGGTTTCAACCGCCGAGCGAGCGATCGGGTAATGAACCCATATTTGATATCATCCCCCTACAACCGGCAAGTTTGCCGTGCCCTTTCATCCTCCGGTTCTTGCCACCCAAAAGCAAAATGGCTCACCGCATTAATTTGCGGCGTCGCCGAGCGAATAGCAGCCATTTGAATCTCCAAAGACGGCCGATTTTTCAGAGGTTTTCCCCAATCTCCAGCAATGGCAGGAATGATTTTTGCTCCCGCAGGCGCTAAACTCAATGTCCGCTGCACCTGCGGCACAATGCAGCTTACATCCCCGCAATTTCCGTAAGACATCGCGTGGAATTCCACAGCAGCCGGAAACTTGTCCCAAGGCTGCAGCCTCGAATCAAATCCCCCTTGATTTATAGTTTGATTTGCACTGGGAAAAAACACCGCTCCTACAGGAATTCCCATCCTTTGAGCCGGTTGAATTGCTATTCCAAAAAAATCTAAAATCCCTTGGACTGCGTGAGCAACGCTCAGTTGCCAGAGGTCTTTTTGCAGAATGCCGGTATCTGGAAGTGGCGGTTTTGGTGTCGGTTTTGGTGTTGGAGTTGCAGGGTTTGGCTTGTTAGCGGCGGGAGTTGTTGAGGCCGATCTTGATGCGGCATTCTCCCTTCTAGAAGCTGGAGTTGCTACCGGTATCAGTCGCGGAACTCGCCCCTGCCAAAGAGGTTCTCGCTCAGTTGGATACTGTTTGACTACTGCTTGAACGTCATTAGTATTGATAAATCCCTTAGTCAAATACCGCTGAATTAAATCTCGCCCTTGCTGATTGTTAGCCCGCTGCAAAAGAACTTGCTGCGATGCTGGGCCGTAAATCCACAAGTCTTGAACTTTGGTAGCAACTGAAGCGGGTCCGACACCCCGTAGATAGCGAATGTAGTCGAATAACATTCCTTGCGGCTTGCGCTTGACTATTTGATTAACTAACAAAGTATAGTCTTGCCGTGCTTGTGGATTGTACGGATCGATAAAGGCTTGATTGCCCGGAACTTCTCCGAAGTCCTCGTTAATTCCTGCGTCTTGAACTACTGTTAAACTTGTCTGATTTTTACCGTTGATGGCGAGGCTTTGCTGTCTGTCGGAACGCTGAGAATAGGTATAGCCAAAGTTCATGGTGAACAACCAGGCGTATACTTTTAAACCTCGCTGTTTGCCTTTGGCGATCGCCTTTTCCAACAAGTCGTATTTCTCGTACCCGCGATTTCTTAAAACCGAAGGCCAAGCAGTTGGATTTTCTGCGACTGGGAGCAACACTTGACCGTCATAAAATGTTTCTATATAGACTTGGTTGTAGCCTTTATTCACAACTTTGTCTAATACTCGATCGAGTTCTCCGGGCCTGACATCGCAGGGATACAAACGCAGCCAAATTGCTTGGGTTTCGGGCCAAGTTTTTTGGCGGCATTCTGCTATTTCCCGCGCGTGTTTGCTCAAAACAGCAAAATATGCTTGCTGAGATTCCCGTTTTCCTGAAAGCGCGGCGCGGCGCAAGTCTTCTTTTTGATTTACTTGTTCTTTGGATAATTGGCAATAGGCTGATGTTTCGGCAAAAGCTGGTTGATTTTCGATAAACGGCCAAACAAGCTGGCTGATGAAGCTACTTGTTAAAACAGCAGTTACCGCACTTAAAAAGCGTCGCTGGTGTTGAAAATTCGCGATGCGAGTTGGTGCAATTTTCATGGAAGAATTGAATGAGGTTTTCTAGTTTAAATTGGGTGGCGATCGCCTTTTCGCGATCGCCCTCAACAAGCAGCTACAAATTTTCTACTTTTTTCGGTTAACCTAGTTATGGCACAAGTCGATCGCACAGTGCAAATTCTGTCTGGCTGCTATTTAGATCGTGTGCGATCGAATAACGGCGGGCAAGATAAGACTCTGCGGTTGAAACCGCTATTATACCAACGAAGTCCCTCTCGAATAGACTAAAGAATAAAAGGAGTAAAAAACCCGGATTTGGTATCATATCCAGTTCAATCTTTCAGTATTTTTTCACTAAATGCTGCTAAAAAAAGCGCCTGGGTAGAGTGGGCGCTAAAAGCAGTTGATATTTCTACTAAAAATTGTTAACACTCAAATATCAAGGATGAAAGATGAATTATTAAAATTTATCCTTTATCCTAAATTTTGAGATTAAGATCCTCTGTTGAGAGCAGCTTCTACCTGCTGAAATTCTGACTCAAGACGCTTTTTCAACTTTTCAGGAACGGGACGGTTTGGATAGGAACTATAATGTCCTGCCAAAGAGTTTAATGCCGTTCGCATTGTCGTGAAAGATGCCAGCTTGGTAAGAGCGGGATCGCGGCGGTAGGCAGCAAAAAAATCGTTGATACTTGTGCGAGCAGCGGCTTGAGCGGCTGCTTTTTCCGGCGCGCCCTCTGGCAAAGTGAGCGCTGTTCTCAAGCTCTTCACTAATGCTAATGTGTCTTGACCATAATCTCCAGTCAGAGTGGCCGGAACATTGGTACAGCCCGCTACGCCGATCACAACAACTAATACCAGGGCTAACAGACGGGAAATGTAATGCTTCATAAGGGTTAGAAAAATGGAAGCGAAAGCGGCAATCAAAATTAACCTTTATCCTATCTCGAATTGAGCTAGTAATGCCAAATTTTCAAGTTTTTTGTATCCTTACCATGAAACATAAAATTTGTCAATCTAAAATCTAAAATCTAAAATCTAAAATCGATTGATTTGTCCGGCAACAACGGAGAGAATTTGGGTTTGCTGCAGCCACTGAGTGTCAAAAGCGCCTAAGTGAGTCGTAGTAATCAGAGTTTGAAATCGTTCTTGAATTGTTTCTAAAAGTTGATTTTGGCGGCTCAGATCGAGTTCTGCAAGTACGTCGTCGAGCAACAGTAAAGGCGCTTCGCCGACGACTTCTTCAATAAGCTGCAACTCGGCTAATTTCAATGCTAATACCAGAGTTCGCTGCTGGCCTTGGGAGGCGTATTGACGAGCTGGGGTACTGTTAATTGTAAATGTAATATCGTCGCGGTGGGGGCCGACTAAAGTGGTTCCTTGAAAATGTTCTGCGATCGCCCTTTTTTGAATTTTCTCTAAAAATGCTTGCCGCACTCCTTCGAGATTGTCTTTAGCGATTAATTCCGGGCCTACTTCAATATTAGCATCGTATTTCACATCTAAAACTTCTGCTGAACCGCTAATTGAACCGTGCCAATTTCGAGCTAAAGGCATCAAACGCTCCAAAATTCGATCGCGCCTGCGGATCACGCGAGCGCCCGCTGTCGCCAACTGCTCGTCCCACAAAGCTAATTCTGAACTGGGAATGGGGAATTGGGAATGGGGCATTGGGCATTGGGCATTGGGCATTGGGAATTCTGCAATATTTTGGTTTTCGGGAGTTTCAGATCCGATAAATTGCATTTTGTCAAAACTTTCGGAAAATTCTGCTTTCCTGATTTCTTTAGAACGTTTCAACAGAGCGTTTCGCTGGCGCAAAATTTGGTTGTACTGCTGCAAAATGTGAGCGTAAATCGGTTCTAACTGGATGACTAGGCGATCGATCCAATTGCGCCTTCCTTCGGGCCCGCCGCGCACTAAGTCCAAATCCAAACAAGAAAATTGCACTACATTTAAGACGCTCAAAAAGTCTAAATGGCGGCGCAGCGGTTCGCCGTTGAGCTTGCATATGCGGCGCGCCCCAGAGCGCAGAGTTAAAGCTAAGTCGATCGATCCGGTTTGGCGTTCGAGTGTAGCATCAATTTGCCCGATCGGCTTTGAGTCGAGTATTAAATCGCGATCGCGCGATACTCTGTGACTTTTTAATGTGGAAAGCAACTCTACCGCTTCTAACAAGTTAGATTTTCCTTGAGCGTTGTTTCCTACTAAAATAGTTTTGGGAGCGTCAAACGCTACCTTTTGATCGAAGTAGTTCCGAAACTGCCGTAGGTGCAGCGTTTTCAAATACATAATATTAGTTATTAGTTATTGGTTATTGGTTATTGGTTATTGGTTATTGGTTATTGGTTATTGGTTATTGGTTATTGGTTATTGGTTATTGGTTATTGGTTAT
>NZ_JAUBRJ010000060.1:0-50346 GCF_036701805.1 Microcoleus sp. N3A4 | reverse complement strand
AGCGGAATGATGGGAAACTATCACGTTCCGTTTTGGAGAGCAGTGGAGGAGGCGACTCCTTCACTGACTTTAATTATTGTTTTGAACCGCTATCCAGAAAACTCCCTTTTCACTGTTGTCGCCTGCTTGATGTGAGCCTTCCCCATGACTGTCAATGGAAAATTTTCCATTGGCGTCTAAGGTGCAGGTTCCTCTGTGCTCTCCTGCAAGGGTGCGGAGTTGGAAGACAGGGCGGTTCAGGCTGTCTGCGTTTATCCATCCCCTGTCGTGTAGCAGGTCAATTAATTCGACTGGCAGACAAGCATTTTCTATCAAATTGCTTCGTACAGACTCCCAGTTAAGTGAGTCGAACCCCGATGTTTCGGGATCGTCAGGCGAGTCTAGTTCGCTTACATCTTCTGACTCAGCGATTAGAGAATCTTTGTCGGTTTCTGAGGAAGTCCCTGTACTGCTTCCTTCTCGCTCTGGTCTGTCAATATTAAAGTTACTCTGCCAGTATATTGGTGAAGAATTGCTCTCGATGCTGCTGTTCCTCATTTCATCGCAGTCATCAGTATCACTATCGGTGTTAGCGTCGCTATTTGGTTTAAAGTTTTCTGTTTCTAAAATCCCGTTCAATTCTGGCTCTTGCAATGGGGGAATGGCTTCCACATTTCTGTCAGTATTAGCAGAGTAAGTGACTCCTCTGTATTTTTGCAACCCCTTGAAAGTGTAAGCTTTGCCTAGATGAGTGCCGCTAAAAGCAATATTGCCTAATTTGTAGCTAATGCCTAATTCGCCTGCGGGGGTGGGTTCTATTTTTACACTAATGCCTTGTTCGACGAGTCGGTCAATCAAAAGAGCGATCGCGGGACTATCAACCGTTGCTAAATCAATTGCTGTTTGCAGTTGCTCCCGCGTACTAATTTCCCCCGTTCTTGCTAACCGTCGGCGTTCGCCTGTCGTGGGAGAGCGGCGTTCTTTATCAAAACTGCGTGCTGCGGGTGTTAAGTCGTACTTTTCTTCTAATTCTTCAATTAACTTTTCGCTGCGTAGGTAGTTCCAGCTATCTGATACGCAAGTTCCTCGTTCATCCAATTTGATGCGGCTGGCTGCAATGTGAATGTGGGCGTGGTCGCGGTCGGTATGGCGGATGATAGCAAATAGGTTTTTATCCAGTCCCATTCCTTCTAGATAATCAAGAGCGATCGCCCGCCATTTGGCATCGGGAATATACTCGCCAGAAGGCACGCTTAAGGTCGCATGATAAACTGGTTTTTCAACTCTAGGGTTGAGTTGTTTGGAGAACAGAAACTCCGCAGCTAATTCCTGGACATTTTCTCCTACCATATTTCCTCCAATCAGTGAAGCTCCTTCTTTGGAGAAGAGGTAATTGAGCAATGGGGTAAAAGTTTTACCGATTTTTTGCTTGCCAATCATTACTAAGCTTAAAAGTTGTGTAGTAAAAAAGTGATGATTTGTGGAGGTTTTTATTAATAATCTTCGCTAGGACATTCTAAATTTCCCTCAATATCGCTTAAATTCATTAGAAGTGGTACGTTCATTTGCTGTTGCTGTACTTGCTTGAGCAGTGCCAAAGTTTGCTCAATCAGATCCTCAAAGTTGGCTGGCTGTGTAATTTTTTCCCCCATCCATAATGCTTGTTCTGTAGCAAGGGCAATCGGTTTGAGGCGGAGGTTAAGTTCGGCTAATTTTTGGCACAAAGCTGGTTGATGTTGTTGTTTAAAAGTGTGGTATCGGAACAGACTGCTGATGCTCACCTGGAGATTTTTAGCCATTGTCTCAGCAAGTTGAAGTTCTTCTGGCGTTAGGTATATGGCTATTCTTTTGATTCGTTTGGATCTCGACATGGCTAGTTTGCTCGCTATTTGGTGTTGGGTAACGAACTTTATCCTTCGGCTGCGATCGGGTAGCGTGCGCGGAGGGCAATCGCGCCTCAGCCACCTGCCGATCGCTTGTTGCCAGGAGTGGCTTTAACGCATGGAAACTTGATGTCAGCCTTTCCAATGGAAAATTTTCCATTGCCACAGGGGCTCAGACTCTGGTTTGGTTGGGTTCGACTCGCGTAGGAATTTCTAGTGGAAAATTTTCCATTGTCACGGAGGCCGAGATCCAGATTTGGCTGAACTTAACAGGCGTGGGAATTTCCAATACACATCTCCGAAAATCAATGATGCGTGCTCTTCCACTTTTGCTTGTATACCCGATCGCCCTTGTCTCTACATCTTTTTTCGAGATGTCTGTCTAATGGAAAATTTTCCATTGAACAGCGACAGGCTGGCAGCAGCGCTCTCCTCAGAGGGGTACTATCCCGTTAGAGAAAGCAGTTTGCACGCACCTCTGACACAGCTTGCTACCAAAAGCTTTGTCCCAGCCTAAGCCGTGAGTCCGATTTTTGTAGATGCTGGAATTCAGACAACTGGCTGAGGGAGGGGAGGTTTTAGGAGGGGTTAATAAGTAGTAAGTGCGTTTTAATCCTTGAATAGTTGTTGTTTTACAGCCTCCTTTTGAGGTGGCACGCTTGGCTTAGCGTAAGGGTTATTTCTGCACGTCCAAACTTACAGGGCTGTTTGTTTACCACTCTTAAAACTTCAATTAGGAAGACCTGCGATATGAGCGAAACTACTATCGAAACTATCTGGCCTCAAGCGATCGCGGCCTGCGATTACGGGGGGTCAGCTACCAAAATTCTCTACGCAGGGGCAAAGAATCAAATTCGATTGCTCTGCATGGAACCGGAGGTCGTATCTGTACCGCAGGAATCTATTTTGGCTTACGGCAGAGACCAATTGGGGTCAGCCGAGCCTGAGAATACGGCTTGGGTTGCCTTTAGAAACGATTACAGGGCAGTGGGGTATTTGGCAAAAGAGAGGTTTCACGCCAATGCCGGCCTTTCGGAGCTCAAATACGAGAGGGCGCTGCACAAAACTCTGGCGGCGATGTGGGCGATTAAGGAAAAGCTGAATTTGCCTGCGAAATTTACGGCGGCGATCGCCGTGTTGTTGCCACCGGGGGAATATGAAGACCGGGGGAGGTTCGAGCGGGTGCTGCGCGAAGCTTTAGCAGATTACCAAACTCCTACAGGTCAGATGAGCGTGGAATTGTTGGCGTTTAACTGCAAGCCAGAGGGGGGTGGCATTTACCTGATGCACAACAAGAAAGTCGGCTCTGTTTTGAAAGAGCGGGTGTGCGCGATCGCCATGATTGGCTACCGCAATGCTAGCCTGCTGGTTGTTCAGCGGGGGGATGTTAGACCTGGAAAAACGAGCGATTTGGGCTTCATCCGCATGGTGGAGAGGGTGGTAGCTAGGACTTCAGGGCAAACTGCTGAGCGATTGACTCCCGCGATCGCCGCAGCGGGTTCTGAGTTTAAGGCAGCTTCTTTGATGCGGTTGGCTCGCAGCACGACTAAGCAAGGGCGGGCGGAAGAAGTACAGCAGATGATAGCAGCAATCAAAGAGGCGCGGCCTGAATATGTGCGGAGTCTTACCAGTTGGTTGGATGAGAATTTGCCGCCGGATTGCGATGAATTGGTGTTCTGTGGTGGGACGGCTGATTATCTCCGTAAAGAGTTAAACGAACATTACGATCGCTTCCCGATTATTTGGAATGCCGATGTTGCTATGCCATCTATTTTGGCAAAGAAAGGGTTTGAAAATCGCCTCAATGATGTCTATGGGATGTTTTCGTATTTCAAGGGAAGTTTGAAAAAGCAGTTCAATTCTCAGGTAAGGGAAGACGCTGTTTGTGGGTCAAAAGATTCTGCTTTAAAGGAGATAGTGGCTCATGGCTAAGGGAAAAGAAAGGGTTGAATTTTTGTGGCGTTATCAGCCTTTTAAATCTACTCCTGATGGAGTTTTAATGTCCTATATTAAAGGCAATTTATTGTTGCCTTCGAGAGAAATGATTCTCCAAGCTCTGCGCCCTTACTGGCTGCCGTTAGCATATCTGGAAAAAGGGGATATCGATCCTATTATTTTAGGGCGGTTATTTAAAAATGCCGTCTATGTTCTGGAAAAGCAAGCTCTCTATTTGCGCGAGCGAGGCGGGCTTGAATATCCTCCTATTCATATAGGGGGAATGCCTATTTCTTCAATATCATCTTCGCGAGAATTACCTGCTGATATTGAGGAGGCAGACCACTCTATGCTGGGTGGTATGAGTAGCTTGATGTCTTCTAACCATTCCACTAGCAAATTGACTGCGGATGACTTATTTGAATTAGAGGATTTTGATGATTCAGGATTTGCGTGATTAGGCTTCAATTGTTGATTTGTTAGAAAGTAAACGTGAAATAGGGGATTGAGATATGGCAAGTAGAAGTAGGAACTCCAAGTATCAAGTTCAGCTAACAGATTCTGTGGTTAAACAGGTTGAGGAAGGAGGAGATGCAGATATGGGTACAGCGACAGAAAACTCGAATGGTTTCAAAGAGTGCGGGTTAGAGAAGGTTGAGAAGTCTGCCACTAAAATTCATCTGATTGATGGAGAGAAAGGCGGAGTTGGCAAGAGCTTATTTGCTAGGGTTTTGATTCAGTATTTCTTGGACAAGAATTTTCCGTTTTTTGCCGTAGATACCGATCGCTCTAATCCTGATGTGTCTCGAATCTATGAGAGTGTCTGCCGTGAAGCTCTGTTTAGTGAGGATGAGAAGAAGTTTTACGAAGCAGATCGGATTTTTGAATTGGCGTTTGAGAAGAGCGTGATTGTCAATTTACCGGCTCAGGTTTATCCTTTGGTGACTAAGTGGATGGGAAGGAACAATTTAATTGAGTTGGGGAAGCAGTCTCGCATTAGTTTTTGCAAGTGGTTTATTTGCACGGGTGGCTACGATAGCGTGCAACTTTTTTTGAAGTCAGTTAAGCATTTTGATAATAAGATTGCTCATGTTCTCGTCCGTAATTTGGGATTGGAGGATGATTGGAGTTCTGTGGAAGAGATGGAGGAGGTGCAGAATGCGATTAAAAAGTATGAGGTGAAGGTGATTGATTTTCCTAAGTTTTATTCGCGGGAAAGGAATGCAATTGATGCTCAGGGGATAACGTTTGATTTGGCAAGAAATAGTCAGGAACTTGGTGTGTTGGGTCGGCAGCGGATTAAGTCGTTTATGTTGTCGGCTTATGAGGCGTTTGAAACTACGGGGATGTTGCCGTGAGTTATGGTGCTGTTGATACTAAATCTTTGCTGGATATTGCTTTAGAGGGGCAATCTGAGGAGTACAGGCGCAAAGTTTTGGAGTTGGCTTTTAAGGGGAAAATTGAGCCAACTGACCCGATTTTTTTGATTTTGTTGGCTACGGGCCGATTGGAAGTGCTGATTCAAGAGAGTCCGAAACCGGAGGATTTTGAGTTGGCGTTCAATCGGTGGGTGGGGCGGATTAATAAGACTTTGGCGAGTTATGAACGGGTGGCGGTTGAGAAGCAAGAGGGGCAAATTGCTGAGGCGGTTAATTCTCTGGTGCGTCAGACGGAATTGAGGAGGGTGGCGACTTCTGCGGGTTCTTTGGTAGTGGCGGCGGGTATTCTGTTGACGACGTTGGGTATCGGTGCTTTGATGGGATGGATGGGTTTACTTTGGTCGCAAGGAGGGTTTGCGCCGGGGAAAGCGGTTCATTTGACTCAGGAGCAGGCGGAGGCTTTGCGGTGGGCAAGTAGCGCTGAGGGGAAGTTTGCTCGGAATTTGATGAAGTGGAATTCGGATAGTTTGACTAATTTAGAATGTAAAAAGGATGTTCGGCGTTTGGGGGTGACTTTGGAGGTAGCGGGTAGGCCAGCTACTTCGGGGTTCTGCACTGTATGGGTTGAACCTGTGCAAAAGCGTAAATTTAGGAATTAAATGTTTGCGGTTTTATGCGCTGTAATGGCGTATTAGACTGCAACTGCGATACAATTAACAGTTAGTTTTCACATCAAGGTTATTAAGTTACTGAGATTTTCCAAACCGATAGGTTAAAGTTAAGCACAGAGAGATTCCTAGGCAAAATGAAGAGGAAATGGATTCTATATGACAAAGATGATAGGCAAGTCACCTGGCCAACTTGCATTAACAATTTGTCACGTATTAAAAATGCTATAGGGTCAGAGTTGCCAACATGGATAAAGCAGGCTTTCAATAGAAAGGGCATTTTCAATGAAGATGAAATGGTTGTTCCGATTCACCCAATTTCAGTTTTAGGACAATGTAGTACGGCTAAATACATTGACTGTCCAAATATTCCAGGACACCACATAGAAAACGCTAGAGTTTGTGGAGGGGCACGCTATCTGGATGGCATTGGAAAATATTACTGGTTTGACTTCGATCTTGTTAGTTCGGACGGGACGCTAATAAAATTGCGTATGGTGGTTAATACAGGGGATGCTGACTGCAATGATGGCTTGTGGGGAGCAGTTTGGAGACGCAATACAGGGGAGCTTGTTGCGAACATCTTGAGTAGTGGCGATATGGAAACAACAATACAAGCCGTTTCAAAGAAATGTATCGATCTGTATAAGTCTTATGATATTTGGATTCCCCTCCTTTTCACTCACAAGTATGCCAACAACCTAGAATTGGAAAAACTTGTTGACCTAGCAATTCAAATTTGTTTTTATCCGAAGGCTGAGATTACTGATACTGGAAATATAAGCCTTTGGGAGTAAGCTGTCTAAAGCACTTTGGCAAAAGCGGGTTGACGAAAGGGTTTAGTAGCTATCTCAACTACAAGCTTGTAACATAGATCGGATCGAATCAATTGAGGTAATTAAACATGAAATTAACAGCAACAATAAAAATTAAAAATCACTCCACCCATCAACAGATATTACAAAACAGAATCGCTCCTTTCTTCACCCTAACCCTAACTTCTTTCGCACCTCCTCACTACTGACAACTTTACCTGCTTTTTGCTGTTGTTTGGAGCGATCGATAATGTTTAAAAACTGAGGATTGCTACTTAAAGAAACCCTTTCAATATCAGCTATAGCTACCAAAAGAGCTACAGGTTTACTTTCAAATGCTGCGATCATCGGTTCTCTTCCCAAACTACGGACATAATCGGCTAATGATGCTGCACAATCTGACGGTTGTTGCTGCAAAGATTTTTTGATTAATATTAGCGAATCTGGACTTGTTGCTAAGGGTAAATTTTCTAAGTCGGCGATTGGTGTTAGGACAGCTACAGGAGTTCCCTTGATGGTAACAAGCAATGGCTCTTTCCCCAAAAATTGAATATATTTACCCAACGATTCAGTTGCTTGTGCGAGTTCTACTGATTTCATAGTTCAATTTCCTCCTGACCGATCCGAACTCGGTTGCGGTTCTTGACTCCAACTGCTTGAATATAGACTACAGAAACTGTATTTTCTTCTACATCGTAGTACACCCGTAAATTTCCGATCCGCAATTCCCAGGTTGCTAAACTGTTAGGTTCCATCGGTTTGCGATTTCTTGTCTCAATTAGGGGTTCATATTTTAGTTGTTCGTCTACAGTATCTAATACAGTTCGTTGCTGCCGAGTTGTTAAAAATTTTAGATGCTCAATAGCAGCGTCAGCATATTCAATTTGATAACTCAACGATCCTCATCTCAATGTTAATAACATATCCAAACATTCGTCTTTCTCCACGCCACCCGACATAAAACATCAGATAGCGATCGTGCTCAGTTCTTACTTATAGCTCAGGTACGCTTCTTTTGGGTAAAATCTCCAGTATCCTTTCAGCTAGAGCATTACCCAATTCCCTCGGTTCCAGCTTATGCAGCCCACCCCCATAAACGCGACCCTCACCCATCAATGCCTCATCAGAAATGCGATCAAGCGCCTGCCACACCTCTTTCAGCAATTCTGGCTTCTCTAAAAGGACTTTGGCAAGAGCGGGTTTAGGATACAGCATTAAATAGACATTGGTAGCCGTCGCCCTTGAATGATTCAGAATAAATCGAAAAGGTCTACCTCTACCAGTATCCTGACGACCCATATAGGTACAGAGCAACGGGGAAGGAAGACGCTTTTCCTGTGAGTACCATGGAGAGCGATGCTTGCACAGGTAGCGATCGCAAATTCCCTGTTTTACTCCCACCTGCAAATATTCCCAAAGCGACGGATACTTAGCTTTCACCTCCAAAGGGGGCAAATCGCACGATAGTAAGAATAATCGACGATCGAGAATCGGATTTCCCAAGTCATTTGCTTCAATTTCATCCAATGATAACAGTCGGGGACTGGGCAAAACCTGCTTGAGAAATTCAAAGGGCAATTGGTAAGCAGAAACTTGCTCTGGTGTCAACACAAAAAAATTGTTTGCTCCCGTCGCCAGTCCCCGTTTGATAGTGAATAAGTCCTTAAGTTTCAACGGCTGCTCTTGAGAATTCATGCTGCCAGACATCAGTCCAAACTTAGTCCACTTAGCTGCACTGCGTAGCGACTCCACCGACACGATCAGCGACATTTTAGATGCTGTCAAACTCCCTCCATAGGTAAACTCAACAGCATGATTAGCAGGTGGCAAAGCTTTCTTAAACCAAACCACTGCTGACGTACATAGTGCATCTTCAAACTGCACCTCAGCAGGATCGAAACAGTGAATTCGCAGTAGAGTAACGCGATTTAGTAAGTAATCCTTAATTTGCTGTCCGTAATTCACATCCATAAATCCACTGGGAATCAGCCACCCCGCTAAGCCGCCAACAGCCATACTCGCATCCGCAATGCACAAAAAATGGCAGTAAAGACTAGCCAACTGACTGAGTTTAACTCCCGCTGTTTGCTGTGCTAGCTGTTGCAGCCGCAGCTTTTCAAGTCGATTCAAATGATGGTGTCGGACATAGGGAGGATTGCAAATGACTAAGTTAGCTTTTTCCTCGTCAGAGTTAGGTGGTGTCGCTTGCGTAAAGTCAGCGATATTCAGATGTAACGAAGTGTCACTCCAAAGCTTAATCGCTTCGTTTCCGTAATGGGGGTCAATTTCATAGCCGACTGCTTTAACAATTTGCGATCGCCCAAATTGCTGCAATAATGCCGAGTAAAAAGAACCTGTACCAAAAGCCGGGTCGAGAAAACGAATCTTAATATCTGACGGCAACAGCATTGAAGCATATTTGATAATATCTGCTGCCAGTGTTGGAGGCGTAGCAAACTGACCTAGCTTATTTCGCTGAGCTTGAGTTCTAGCTTCATCCAGTTGCGATTGCCGCAACATTCGTGTCAATTCAATTGTTGCAGTTACATTCATATTTCAAATAACGCTAAATCATCAATCCGATGTTCCCAAACCCAGTCAATTCCTTCGGCCGCTTCGTAACCCAAATAGCCACTGTCAAAGTAACCGCAAAGAAACAAAATAAAACGCACGTTATTGCCGTAGTTACTCCTCAATTGAGTCATTTTAACTAGACAGACGGGAATTTCCCCGCTATAGGTGTACTCATCTTAGTGGCGGGACGGGCGGGCCGCGTGTGAGCGATTGCCCCGCCGAACAAATTGACTCTTCATAGCTCTTGAGATAGCTCTTGAGATAGAGGGGGGATATGAGTAATTGAACAAATCTATTGTACTTTCCTAGTATCCTTGATACAATATTAGCAGAGATATTAATAAGCGATAATGTATCAAGCCTATAAGTTCCGAATCTACCCAACAGCCGAGCAGCAGACGTATTTTGCGGGTGCTTTTGGTTGTTGTCGTTGGTTTTGGAATTATAGTTTGAACAAGAGCCAGCAAACCTATAAAGATACTGGTAAAGGACTGAGCAGAAGTGTAATTCAAGGATTACTTCCGAATCTCAAAAAGGAATACCCTTGGTTGACAAATGCCTACTCTCAGTCACTCCAAGTAGTTGCGCTAAATCTATCTACTGCCTACAAAAACTTCTTCGAGAAACGAGGTGGGTTTCCCAGCTTCAAATCAAAGCATGGTAGGCAGTCAATTAGTTATCCTCAGAACGTCAAAGTAGGTGATAGCTCCATCAAGTTACCAATTATTGGTGAGGTGCATTGTCGGATTCATCGACCCTTAGATGGCACGGTCAAAACAGTTACTATTTCTAAAAATACTGATGGTAAATACTATGCTTCTATTTTGGTTGATGATGGGCAAGAGACCCCTGAAGGTAATCTAGAAGGCAAGGCAATTGGCTTGGATGTAGGATTGATTGATTTTTGCATCACAAGTGATGGCAGTAAATATGTCAATCCCAAGCACCTCAAGAAACACAGTCGCAACTTAAAGCGTAAGCAGCAGAAGCTAAGTCGTAAACAAAAGGGAAGTAATACCAGACACAAGGCTAAGAAATTAGTAGCTAAAGTTCATTCAAAAATAAAAAGAGTACGCGAAGATTTTCTGCACAAGCTATCCCGCAAGATAGTAGACGAAAACCAAGTTATTGCAGTAGAAAATCTCAACGTCAAAAGCATGATACGCAATCACTGTCTAGCTAAAGCTATTAGCGATGCTGGATGGGGGATGTTTGGAACAATGCTCAAGTATAAAGCTGAAAAACTAGGTAAGATATACATTGAAATAGATCGATTTTTCCCCAGTTCTAAGACTTGCAATAATTGTCTCCACAAAGTATCAGAAATGCCCTTGAACGTTCGTCATTGGGATTGCCCTAAATGTCACAACCGCAACGATAGGGATATCAACGCGGCGAAAAACATTCGGGATGAAGCCTTGCGGGTTTTGGCATTGGGAACCAGTGCTGCTGCCAATGGACGGAATGTAAGTCAACCTGGGAAGATTTCGGTTTTGTCAGATGCTGTTTCGGTTGAAATTGGAAGCCCCTTTCATAGTGGTACTCCACTTGAATGAGGTAGTTCACTAGCTTCTTCCTTGCGTCACTTATTGGGATTGGTATAGTCACCGGCAGATTTCGCTTCAATCAGTAACGGGAATTCACCAGGGCTCGAATTAATTGGCGCAATCGCAACGTCAATAGGGATATTAATTTGTTTGCTGCCGGACTGTAAAAGTACCGGAATATTGAGCCGAAACGAGAAAGTCCCAGGCTGCATGGTTTCAAAACTTAATCCGGCTCCTCCTCTAACATAGGAATAATCGCGCTGTTCCAGCCATTGCTTAATCATAGCAAGCTGCCTTCGTTCTTGAGCGTTACGAACGATCGGGTCAGAAATAGCACCGCAAAGGCGATCGGCAACAATTGTCGCTGCTCTTTGAACTTCAGTCTCCGTTGGCTGCTGTCCGCTTTCTAGCCAAGGAAAAATATCTTTGTCGAGCAGCCGTGCAATAATTTGACTGATTTTTGTTAGTTCAGCATCCAGAGTTGTAATGTCTGCCCGGGGCGGAATTCGCTGTTTTTCTTCCATATTTTTGACCAGGTTTGGCGACACTCCTGCTAAACCGATCAGGCGATCTCGCGCAATTGGCGGCGCTGCCGCCATGCGTAAAATGGGCAAAACCTCTGGATGCTGTCGCAGCAGGGCGGACGTGATGTTGCTCAGATTGGCTGTCTCTGCTAGGGCGGATTTAACTTGTTGAGTTGTAACAATGCGAGTGTCGCGGTAGGCTTTTGGAGCGAACAGCATGAACCAATTGTTATAAAAGTCTACCGACAGAGCAATATCGGGTTTCCACAAGTGTGGTTTGTCGGCATTAACTGGCACTGCACCTCCTCTAATCGCGACCCTCGCCTAAATAGCTTAGATTGCTGGAACGTCTCTGTTGTATTATCCACCAAGCGGTTGCTCTTGAAGCGGATTTAGTCAACTAAACCCGCGCGAAGGGCTCTGACAGCCGCTTGAGTGCGATCGTCGCAAGACAGCTTATTAAGGATGTTACGCACATGAGTTTTCACAGTACCGAGAGAAATGTATAGCTGCTTGCAGATTTCCTCATTGCTGCAACCTTCGACAATCAACTCTATAACCTCTTTTTCTCGTTCTGTTAAAGGGTTCGCCATTAACAACTGACTGTATTCTGGCTCGACTCCATTGATTGACACAGTGGAAATAGTTGCTGAATTAACAGATTCCTTGAAAGGATTATTCATGCGAGCCAAAACGATTCTGGCAATTGAAGAATCGATCCAGTTTTCGCCAGCGTTTGTCTCAACAACGGCTTCCACTAACTTTTCAAAACTGACATCTTTCATGCAGTAAGAGTCGGCTCCCGCTGCAAAAGCTGCCAGCACCGATTCTTCGTTATCCTGCATAGTCAAAATCAACACTTTCGGTTGGTTATCCACGCTGGGGGTTTTTGGAGTTTGTATGTATTCTTTGAACCTTTTGGTCAGTTCAATTCCGTCTACCAACCCCGGTAGTCCGATATCAACGATCGCTACATCAGGCAGGGTTTTCTCCAGTAAAGTTATCCCTTGCAGGCCGTTAGCTGCTTCTCCGATAAATTCGAGTTCTTCGCAGTCTTCTAAAGCTGCTTTGATTCCAGCCCTTGTCAGGTGGTGGTCTTCAATTAAGGCAACACTAATTTTATTCATGGTTTGTTTAAAGAAAGGACAATTGTACTTCAGCGACACCAGTGTGTCCAAGGTAGAACGTATGCGCTCTTTTGTATCCAAACAAAACTTTTAGAGTGAGATGGGGAGCCGTACAGTAAATGTGCTGCCTTGGCCCACCGTTGATGTCACGTCAATGCTGCCAGAATGGGCTTCTACAATCCGGCTTGACAAATGCAGTCCCAGGCCGCAACCTGCTCTAGCATGGTTTCCGGTGCGGAATCTTTCAAACAACGTGGCTTGTTCTGAGGTTCTGATGCCGGGGCCGGTGTCTGCTACGCTAATGCTTACCGACTTGGCATCTGGACGGACAACGACTTTCACACAACCAAAATCGGTGAATTTAATGGCATTTCCGACTAAGTTGGTGATGACTCGGCGGAGTTCAAGGCGATCGCCCTCAATCCGCAGCGGTTGCGAGTCTGACTCGTCGAAAGTTAGGACAAGTCCTTTATCAATAGCCACAGCCTCCTGTTCCTTAACGACTTCTTTGACCAGTTTTTTGAGGTCAAAGGGGGCGATCGCCAGAGTTTTGCAACCAGATTCAAATCGGTGAACCTCTAGTAAAGTATTGACTAACGAAAGCAAATTTTGGTTACTGTTGCCGATCGTGGCGATCGCCTCTACCGCTTGAACGGGCAGTTCACCGAATTTCCCTCGTTTGAGCAGGGTCAGCATTCTATCAGCGGCAACTAGGGGAATCCGCAAGTCGTGGGTAAGACGAGCCACAAAATCCTCTCGTGCCTTTGTCATTTCCAGCATCGCATCTATGCTGTGTTTGAGCCGGAGGAGGCTGCGGACGCGAGCCAGCAAATCATTTACCTGGATGGGCTTGCAAACAAAATCGTCAGCGCCCAAGTCGAGTCCATCTGCTATGGTCATTGAGTTGTCAGCCGCAATTAACAGAATGGGGATAAAGGGAAGTTGAGGATTTGAGCGAATTCTGTAAGTCACTTCGTAACCGTCTACTTCTGGCATCATTACATCCAACAGGAGTAAATCTGGTGGCGACTCCTCAACCTTAGTTAAAGCATCAAGTCCGCTGGAGCTCGTGCTGACGCAGTAGCCTTCTTCTGAGAGAATAGCCTGCATAATAAATAAGTTGTCAGTTGTATCGTCAACCGCCAAGATTTTACTGGGTTTATCTCTCATTGCCCTGAATTTTTCTCCCGCCTCCATCCAAAGCTTACGAAGGAGTCCATATCTTCTGACTCAGCCTTTTGGCGGATAAAACTTAAAAACTGTTGATAATCTTGAAGCTGCTTGGATTCTTCCAACTTTCGCTGTTTTCTGATTCGCAGCAAGTAGTCTTTGAGGCGAACGTACCGCCAACCAACTTGAAACCCCAGTTCGTATATTTGAGTTGCTTTTGGATTCGCGCTCGCTTTGAGTAAGGTTTGTGCGACCATTGGCGAGTGGAAGTCACAAATTGTTCTCCTGCTATGTTTTCCATCCTTGCAACCTCTCCAAAACGCTTGGCTGTTAGTTGAAGTGTGGATGGAAATCTTGTACTCTTGCAGCATCGATTCAAGCCAATCTAAGTCTTGTTTTCTGTCGTTTGAGAGCGAATCGTTGGGCTGGTACTTGTTCCAAGCGCGGGCAAAAGCATTTAGCGACTTTTGAAAATCTGCCAAAAAACAGTCTAACAGGGTTTGATACTTTGACGATGGTGAAAGTCGGCTGCGGTTTGAAAGAGTGTGAGTTTGTGGCATAACTGTCAACATAAGCAAAACAGGGTTTTAGTTGGCTTTTTTCGATTTCATCTCATGTCTCCAACCTATCAACTGCCAAGCTTAAGCGAGTTCTACCTAAAAGCTGATTTTTCATTCAATAATGTTGATTAAGATGCTTGTTAGCGCGACTTTTCTTTTTAGAGGAATAGTTGTAGGACTTACACATTGACAAAATGATTATATAGATGTCAACAGGGTTCGATGGGAAGATGGAGTTAGTGATCAATACTCCGGACAGTTTTTGGAACGATACTACAAGCTTACGCGGGGCAAGGAGGATCGTAAAAAAGTCGAATTAAATGTAAGTCAGGGGTGGAGCTGACATTGATTTAATTATCCACAGGGGCTGCGAAGTCAAGCGAGCATAAGCCATTGGGCCATATAAAAACTGTCCGGACTATTGTGAATTGAGAACTTCAAAAAATAATCACGGTTGCTAACTCCAGTCAAAGGATTGATTAAAGTTAGGCGATCGCAGAGCTATCAGAGGTACTCACAATACAATCATTTTGTCAATGCGTAAGTCCTAAGTTGTTCCCTCCAGTATTGCTAAGCTTTTTTCTAATCTGCTAAGACGGATTCTAGCTCTGTTAGGATTTTTTGGAGGCGCTTCTGCTTCTTTGGATCGCTCCAAGCTTTGGACTTGTTCGCTTTTGTTAAAGCTCCCTTTATTTGGCTTTTGAGATTTTCTTCCGGTTCTTCTCCCGAAGTACCTGCCTTTAAATCGGCGATGCGCTCTTTAATCTGAGTTAAAGATAGACTAAGAGAGATCGCCGATTCTAGAAGCGACTTTCTTGCCTGCTCGTTTTTAACTTTGGCGATCGCTCGCGCCTTGGTGTATTCGATCTGACCCTGGCGCAGGGATTCTTGAATGTCTGTCGGCAGCTTCAGCAGTCCCAGCCTGTTGCTGACGAAAGACTCCCATGACATCCGCCCCAATTCGCTAAAAACCTTGACTACTATTTGCATTTCATGATGAATGATAACGTTATCATTCATCCTCTGTACGTCATTTTGCATCCGGTAGAGCAGCCGCACCACCTCTTCTAGATCGTATTCGAGGTGATGGGAGAGCAGTTGCAAGATACCCTCAGTTTCTTCGACTGGGTTGAGGTCTTCCCGCTGCAGGTTCTCAACTAATGCGACGCGCAGAGCTTGCTGTTGTGTCAAGTCCCGAATGATCGCAGGGACTTCTGTTAATCTTAATTCTATAGCAGCTCTATACCGCCTTTCGCCTGCTACTAACTCGTATTTATCCTCTCCCAAAGGACGGACTAATAAAGGTTGGAGAATTCCATCAGTTTTTACTGACTCAACCAAAGCCTGCATCGCTTGGGAGTCGAAGTATCGGCGAGGTTGAGAAGATGGAAGCTTGATCGACTCAATCGAGAGCAGTTTTTCTGCCGTTGGTTCTGCTACCTCATCATCTCCAAACAAAACGCTCAAATTTGCCTTACCTTTATAGGGCTGGTCATTCTTACTTGACATTGAGTTTCTCCATCTTGGCTGCTAGCTGGTCTAATATTTTGACAACGGGATTTTTAGGTTCGTAAACAGCAAGCGGGACTTGTTTCTCGGAAGCATCCGCAAAAGCAGTTATGCGCGGGATGGGAGTGTAAACGGGGCCGAAGGTCGTAAACTGTTCGCTGATAGCCTTGAGAGTCCGCTTGTCCTGAGAGTTGGCAGCAGCATAGCGGGAGGGAACAAAACCAGCTATCTGCAAAGAGCGGTTTCCTTTCTTTCTGATTCTCGCTACTGTTTGCAACAGGAGGTTGGTGCCCTCAAAGGCTTTGTAGTGAGTCTCAACGGGGACTAAGACGTGAGTAGCGGCTACCAGGCTGATGTAGCTGAGCAACCCTAAACTGGGAGGGCAATCTATGAGGATGAAGTCGTAGTTGTTTTGAATTGGGGCGATCGCATCTTTGAGGCGAACTTCCCGAAAATCCATGTTAACCAGTTGAATTTCAGCCGCGCTGAGGTTGATGTTGGTAGGAGCCAAATCCATACCGTGAATGCCCGTGTGGATGGACATAGGCTCCTCATTGACAATGGCATCAAACACAGTTTTATCCAAATTTTGAGAGTCAATCCCCATGAAAAGTGTCAGAGAACCTTGAGGATCGATATCGATAAGAAGAACCTTGTGGCCTCGCTTAGAGAGGTGGTAGCCGAGATTGAGCGCGATCGTGGTTTTCCCCACACCGCCGGCTTGGTTGAACAGCGAGATGATCTTTGTCATGAATTGCCCTCCGGTAGCGTGCCACCATAGTTCCACTCTTGCGTGCAAAAGGAGGCGGCGGTTAAAACTGTAAGCATATTTGCACTCTTGTTGAAGTTTGGGGATGTCTGTACTTTAGGTATGAACCGTCACTATCCCCAGACCGTTTTGTAAAAAAACTATAGTTATACTCTCATATCACGGTGATATCTCTGAAGGCGCATTAGGAATTTTTTTATTTTTTCCCACTCCCAAAGGCAATTGGCAACAGTGACCATGCCGTTGCTGTAAAAGACAACGGCAATGCGGTCAGGTATAAATGTTGGCAGGTGACGCTAAATTCTTCTAAGCTCGCTCTTTCATTGACTTGTAGGGATAAGGATAGTTGATTGTTAGTTTAAGCGAGCCAGGAAGTACCTCTGGTTGATTAACAATGCAGTAAATGAGATATCCAGCCCGTTCTACTTCTGTCCAAGCCAAAGGCGAGAACTGGGCTGACTCACAAATGGCGCGTTTAACCAGTCCCGGTCTGCTGCGGTTCTCAAACAGAGCTTGCACAAACTGGGTGGGATTGGCTATGGCAGGAGACAGAAGCTTGCAAAATTTTCTAGGATGAACTGTCCGAAGGTAATTGATAGCAGCTTGTCCATTAAATGCTTCAACTAGAGATGGGGAAATTTGCAAGTGCTGGAGCAGCAAGTCCATATCTTCATCAGTATTGGTTACTGCCCATAAATTATCCTCGAGCCACCCCCAAACTATCTGCTCAGCCTCTTTGTGAGTTGCTACCAAAAAGCGATTTCCTTTGTAGGTAAACCCTGATACGTGGGGCAGTTGGGGGAGAGACCAGTCGGCAAAAGTGCGATCGCTGTCCAGTAGTAATAGGATGGATGCTAGTATGTGCCTCCTGCTATGCCGCAGGGGATCGGCGGGTATAGGCTGTCGAGAACTCTGTTGATGGTTAAATTGCATGGGAACGGCGTTCTCCGATTAACAGTAAAAGTTACTGATTTAAGCTAAAAGCTAAAGGCTGTAAACTCAATCCGCCGTCCTTCCTAATTTCCCACCTCAAAAGTCATCGGCAATATTAATCTTGCGGACTATTAAAATGCGATCCAAATGTAAAAACTATCATCCGAGTGGCTGTTGTTTCTTGTAATTCCAGCTAGTTATAGCAATAAGCAAAAAGCGTTTGTTCGACGGCTTTTTTTCGGAACAATACTTTTTGATAAAACAATTACTGGTTCAATGTTCTATGCCTTGAGAACTAAAGTTAGTTACAACTCCAGACGTATCGAAAGCGACAAGAGCGCATGATAGGTTGATTGCTAAAAGATCGATGCGCTTTTAGATGGCGGAATACTTATGTTTTTAGACACCATACAGAGATTTTCCCCTGAGTATATTTTGAGGCTAAAACAAATAGGGCTGGCTTTTTTTGAGAAGATAGCAACTGATCGAGCAATAGCTGGAGAAACCCAAGATTTTTACCAGGGATTACTTGCAGGATTGGATCGGGCAGTTAAATTAATAGACGAAGAAAGCGGAGTACAAACGCTTAGCCTTTTAGAAGCTAAAATAGCAACTTTTATCAATGATGGAGAAGATAACTTACCCCACCAACCTCTAAGTTCGAGTTCAGTAGAAGGCGATTGTAAGCTATCCATTTGTAGGTTGCCGGCTAGCTCCATTTCTCAACTCAGACAAATTGGAAGACAAACCGATTGCGAACTTGTTATAAAAGATTGCATCTGCATCGGCGAGACTCAAGATTTCTATCACGGCTGCCTCGCTGCTATTGATTTTGCCCTCTCCTTGGCAGGTGAGAAATATGCCTATGCTCAAATCAGTCTGGTAAAAACTAATGCAGCCAATTTCATCGAATTAAACAAAGATTGGGAGCGCCGAGTTCTTGAGCTTAAAGGATTATCCTCTTCAAATAGGCAAGATGGGCAACCAAAACAAAATTTGCTGGTTTGGCTTTCGCAAGCAGATGGTGACAATCAAGTTGGGACGCTGGGTAGTGAAGCAGAGGGCGATGACGCTGATTCGCGATCGACAGAAGCGGGGGCTTTAGATACTGAAATACAGGAGCAAGATTTAAAGAGCGATCACTCTGATTCTAGCGAACTAATCGTACCTCTTGCTTTAAGCAATTTGGCTATGTTGAAAGACCAGAATGAAAGTGAAGAGGGAGTCCGAGAACAGTTTACAGAAGAGGTAGTAAAGCTGGTAGAGGAAGAGCGCTTCGAGCTAGAGAATTTGCTATCTAGGACTTTATTAGATGGCTATCAACAGTTGAAGCTGGGGAAATGCAAGGTTATAGAAGATTGGACAGCATTTTTAGAGGAGGGTGAAGCAATTAGGGTGATTTCAGATCGAGACAGTCACATTGTGCTGCGGATTACTTTAGAGGGTGAAGTGCAAAGCGCTTTATCTTATGGCGATGCAGAGGTTTTGGGTGCAACTGTTAAAGAAAACTCTGAGGATTTGGGTAACTGGTTAAAGCCGATAATTCTGAACCCGGCAGCAGGCGATTTGAATGCTGATTCAGTACCGCCAGCAGCCACAATGGATATTCAGCAGGTAAAAATGGCTGAGTCTATTCTGCCAACGGCTCAAAGAGCTTTTGAGTATTTAATCAATTATGCACGCGATCGCGTGGAAGAGAATGATGAGTACACTCGCGTTCGGGTAGGAGATTTGTACGATCTAATCGTGGGAGAGTCGGAGGGGGTTTCGGTGTCTTCTCTGACTGTTTCTGTCCGAGGGGAGTTAATCAAGGTTCGTGGAGAAGATTTGGTTTTAGCTCAGGGGATTTCCTCTGAAGATATTGATTTTTGGGCTGTGGTGGCAGATGAGCTAGATAGGATAGAGGGGAGGAGTAGGGATTGGGAGCGATCGGAATCAGATAGTCAAAGTAGTTTTCAGCACTGAAATGAAGAGTCAAAACTTTCGACATATTGGGCTAGTTACTTGATTAACAAATTCTTTATGTAAAGTAATCTCAGGATAAGTCGTCCTGCTACCATCTATTTTGATAACAATAGTTCCTCCGCAACAACTATTACTAATAAATCCTCTAGCAGGAAGAATATTTAAATGTGTAGGCTTTGAACTAGGAACACTAGCAGCACATTGTTGAGATAATTGGGTGCATAAAATATGAGCATCTGGCACAGAAGAACGCAATCCTTCTATTATTTCTGCACGGGGATTATTGCTAAAGCGATTACGATCAATTGAGAATATGATTAGTTTTGGTTGTATGAAACTACAAACTTGCTGGGCAAATGTTTTGCTATCTCCACCACCGGATCTTCCACCATGATGAGGAAAAATAAGTATGTCAGCACTAAAACTTTTTGGGTCTTGAATCAGATTGTCAAATCCTACATTGTCAATATCTGCTGCTAGTATAGCGACTCGGTGAGAATCGTGAACTATGCCGATAACTGCTGATATTGAGTTAGACGTTAATCTCCGTCCCTGTAAATCTGTTCCTCCAGCACCACCTAAAATTAATTCAGGTGTTGGTGCAAGGACTTCGATATTAACTGAACCAATGTTTAAACTCCCAGTTTTTGTTGTTGTCAATTCTGATGAAACTTTAGTTCCCCGTTGGCGTGCGTCTTTTAAAGCAATGCGTAAAACTCGCCAAATATTACTTTCCTTAATTGCATCAGGGTTTAGATGTACGTTGTGAATTTTGATATCTTTATTTGAAAGTAAGTCAATTATACCTCCAATATGATCTGCATCAGAATGGGAAATGAGGATATGTAAAATTTCTTTAATAGATAGATTTTCAAGAGTCTCTGCCAACGTACCCCCAGGTGGACAGTCAATAACGATTAAATCATTTGCATCTCTGATTAACGTACAATTTCCATGTCCAACATCTAAAATAATCAATTCAGGCAAGTTCATCATCTTCATCTGGTTCAGGCGCTAATTCAAATTTTTCAAAATACAGGTCATCAGATTTTTCTGCTCCTGTGTTTACATGAGCAAATAAACATACATTAGGCTTTAGTGAATCCCTTAAATGTTCAGGAACAAGAATAGCTGGAAAACGAACTGCCTTATGGGGATTCCAACTGGGAACAAAAGCATCTACAACAGTTTCACCAGATTCTTGAGCAATATTAGTAATACTAACTATCGTTCTACGAGTTTTTCTGGTACTCGGTATTTTACCACAAAGTTCTGAGGTACAAATTTCTATTCCCTTAGCAATACTTGAAGCATTGGTTTCTTCTCGACTTAGTAGTACAGGTATTTTATTTCTACATTTTCTAATCGAAAAAGATGTATCCATCTCTGTAAACTGAGTTACAAGCAGGGATGGAAATTTTATATCATATAAAGCTGCTACCAATTTTGCTCCATCAAAATTAGCCAGTCCAGAATTACTTAATCGATGGTCACACACAGCACCTACAGCATTGTTGCTAAGAATAAAAGATACCATTGCATTAACATCTGTAAAATTTCCATCGAACAATAAAAATGGCTCATAACCAGCTTCTATTACATCCCAGGCAGTTGTTTCTGCTAACATTTTATCATCGTCAACTACAGCTATTATTTTATTCTTTAAAACTTTTGTTATTGCCATAAAACTCTTATTATCTACTAATTGGTAATTCTACAATAAATTCTGCCCCACCTAATTCACCTTTTGGAATTGCTTTTACCATTCCTCCAAGATCAGATACAGAATCTTTAACAATTGTCAATCCCAAACCTGTACCACCGGGTCTAGTAGTTCTCCCAGGCAACCATATTTCATCTATTTTTATATCACGGATACCAAGTCCATTATCTAAAACTTTGAGCTTCACATAACCTCCTCCAGTTTCAGTAGATATAATTATTTTGCGTCCTTCATTACATCCGCCATCCACATTAAAAGCGTTGATGCTATTTGTCAAAAGGTTTATAATAATGGACTCTAGAAGAGCAATACTTCCATAAATACAAGGTTTACCATCAATCTTAATTTTTTGAACTTGAATATTACCGTCATCAAAAAAAGGTTGAAAGATTTCAATAATATCATCAATTACGCTGTGAATATCTACAACACTTGAACGGCGTTTTTCTCGTTTTAAAAAATGCAGTGGAAAATTTGAGAACCGTAGTAATGACTGACTTACTTTATAAAGCTTTGAAACAGGGTCTTCTAAAAATTCTTGGTATTTCTCCTTTAGACTTTCTCGACCCTTATTTTCTATTCTCCTCGCTATTTTTTCAATTAATGTTACTGGTTTGCCAGATTCATGAGCAAAAACTGCTGCTGTTGTTCCTGCTGTAGCCAAACTACGATAAAGCAGAAGGTCTTCACGCAATACCTTTGTTTCACGCTCTGTTACAATTTCATATTGCTGAACAGCCCCTAGGACTTTAGGGCGAGATTCTTGAGGAACTTCTGCTTCAATAACTTCTTCGATTCTTGCTTTAGCTTCTGTAATATCATGAGGAACTTGTTTCTTAACCCTTTCTCTTTGCGTTTCAGTAACCTTAAGCCTTTCTTTAGCCATCCATTCTAATACATCAATTGCAAAGCGTTTTAACTCTAAAAATGCTTCATTTTCAATAAAACCAAGTCTATCCGTTTTTTGAAGTAACATATCTTCAGAGTCTTGGACAATCACTCTACCAATAACTGTTTTTGTAGAAGGACGTACCTCTGGATTTCTAGATCTTGCATAATTTAATTTCAACCAATCATCGTCTTGATCACCATAGGGTTTTACCCGCAGCCCACGGTGGTATAGACGAACATTTCCAGCTTGAGCAAGCCATTCTCTAACTTGTGTGGTAGACACAGAAGAATTTTTAGCTGAAAAGCTTTGAGGATTTAGTAAAAATACCCACAATTCAAATTCTGTTGGGGGTGTTTTGTAAGGTTCTTGAGAATTTACTTGAGAAAGTTTACTATGTTCTGCATGAACCCTTACTTTTCCCTGCCAGTCTAGTAAACTTGCTTCTGCAATACCACTTTCATTTATATAAGCTTTTAAATGATATTCAGCATCATCAAAATAAGCATTATTGACTTGTTTTTCAATTTCAGAAAATTCTGAAGCAATAAGTTGAAGACGGAAACCAGCCTGATTATTAAATGGATCTGCTAGCAGTAAAAGTTCCCTAGCTAGTCTTTGGATATCGCGTTTAGTGAATATTTTTTTAAGATTGCTTACTATAATGTCAGTCCCATGCCGTTTATCCGTGCTACTTTTTTGGACATTAAAAGGAACATCTTCTACTACATCAGCGTCCTTAAAATCATTCCAATTAATCGTTAAAGAATATTCAACTCTTGGCTCATCTTCAGGTCTAGTTTTCAAGATTACTTGAGAACCTTGCTGTAGAGCAGCTAATCTACCTAATCCTTTATTTCCTACAGGTAAGCGACCTAATTTGGTAACTTCACGGATAGCTTTTTTCGAGCGACCTAGCACCAGCCATCCCTCGCTAATGGCATTTTTATCCATACCAAAACCGTTATCTGAAATGATAATCGAGCCACCTATGGCGCTAGTATTGATAAGTTCTACTGTGCATTCGGTAGCATCGGCATCATAAGAGTTCTTAACCAATTCGATGATTCCTTGGTCTGGATTCGGAACAAGTTCTTCTCCCAGCCTTTGCAGAATTTTTGGTGAAAATTTAAAATGCATCATTATTTAGAAGCCTTTAGAACAGCTATGTTTTTTCGACTTTTTGTTCGCGTAGCGTGTGCTTTGCACATATAGCTAACAGTTCATCATGACGTATTTGCTGCATCTAAAGCCAATTTGGGCTTGTTTGGGCTTAAATTTTGTTTAAGTCCCCTTAGCACAGTGCCATAAGTGTGATGTTAACGTCTGTATCCCGGCTTAGGGGTGAATGGTGATCGCAAAGCTTCAGGCATCATCAGAGCAGAGTGTGCGATCGCTAACTTCAACTTTCAACAATTCCTATCGTAGTCTTACAAAAACCATAAAAACCATAAATTGCTCATTTTTATTCCCCTCTTACGTCTATTTGACATGGCTTGCTATGCGACTACCCTACATATTACGAGGATTTAGGAGGATTTAGGAGGATTTAGAAGGGTCTAAAATACAAAAAATCGCGTTAAAAGCAACAATTCTTTACAAAAAATGATGAGTAGTTATACTCATTACGAGGCTAAAAGTAGGAAATAGAAGGTGTAATGAGTAATAAATGTGCTGTTTTCTCCTCTTTTTTCCTCCTTTTTTAGCCCCTTAAAATTCACATCCAGGTCAAATATAGTTCTAACAAAATAAAATAGCTCTCAATCAAAGGGTGGGTGGGTGGGTGGCAATAAGCTTCCCCACTCCTAGAATGAGGAGTAGGGAAGCTGCCCTGAACGGGCATTGACATTCTTAGTTACTCAAGCGGCTCAATCCAAATCATCGATGTCGTCGTCAGCAACATCCACTTCTTCATGTACACTTTGTGAGCTTGAAGCAACTCCGCTGCTCTGACGGGCGAGCCGTTGATTGCGAATGCCCCGATGCTTGGCGCGGCGATCGCGGATTGCATCCATGTCGGTCAATCCGTATAGGATGCGACCAGCACGCATCAATTCCTTTAAAGGTGTTTCACTGTAGTCAGCGCGAAATTGGGCATTATGTGTTTCCCAATCAAATTCGCCACCGTTAAAGCGAGCAACACTTGCCAGTTCCCGACCTGATTCTTCTCTCAAAACTTCTAGTACCATTAGGCGAAGTTTATCGTTGTAACTAATGCACTTGTCGAGGGCTTTTATTTGAGTCTTATGAGCTTTAGCGGTATGGGTTGCATTAGTCTTTTGAACTTTTTCAGTGACTCTCATTTCTCAATTTTCCTGAATTCAAGTTTGTTCATATACACAGCAGCCATCGCTGCCTCTTTAAGTTTAATTATTGGGCTTAACTTTCAAATAAAATATTAATAACTGTATTTAAAACTAATTATAGCCTTTCTCATAAAGATGAGGTATGATGTTACTGACACTCATTCATGAGGGTCAAACAGAGAACACACATCGAATGAACTATAATTATATGGTTCAGTCAAGCCACCCGAAAGCGATAGCACACATAATAGCATTTTTCTGACAGCACGAAGAAGTTGACTCACAACACGTTTACTTGTACTCCTCTTCATACATTGTTAAAAATGAAAACTTATTCGATTGATTTTAGACAAAAAATCCTTGATACTTATCATACTGAACCGATTTCACAAAAAGCAATAGCTAAACGTTTTTCTGTAGCCCTCAGCTTTGTACAAAAATTGCTTAAACAATATCGTGAAACAAAAAACATTAGTCCCCGAACTCACCGATGTGGAGTCAAAGGCAAACTGAATGCAGAGCAACTACTCATATTGGGGGAATTGATTGAATCAAACAATGATGCTACTCTTGAAGAACTTCGTTATTTACTTTATGGGAAAATTGGATTTTCCGTTAGTAGAGCGACAATAGCAAGAAGGATAAAACTCTTAGATATTACTGTCAAAAAAAAACTCTCTTCCCCTCGGACAAAGGCACCGATCGAGTTCAACTCCTGCGATGTGAGTTCTGGCAAAAAATAAAAAAAATTAGTTTGAAAGACTTAATATTCATTGACGAATCTGGAGTTAATTTAGCAATGGTTAGGTTATATGCTAGAGCTTTGAAAGGTCAAAGAGCCCGGGGGCCAAAACCAACTAAACGTGGCAAAAATGTCTCAATAATTGGAGCAATGTCAGTCAAGGAAATTTTGACATCGGTTAATCTAATAGGCCCAACTGATGCAATTACATTTGAAGCTTTTATTATCAGAAAACTTGTGCCAAAACTATGGAAAGGTGCTTGTGTAGTTATGGATAATTGTCCCATTCACTTGGGAGAAGAAGTGAAAAAAGCGGTCAAAAAAAAAGGGGCAAAATTAATATACTTATCTCCTTATTCACCAGATTTCTCACCAATTGAGAATCTCTGGTCAAAGCTTAAAATTATTCTCCGTTCTATCAAGACTACTAATTATCAAGAATTAGCCAAAGCCATAGAGTGGGCGTTCAGTCAAGTTACATCATCAGATATTTTTAACTGGTTTACACACTGCTGTTATTGTACCTCATCTTTCTGAGAAAGGCTATAACTTGAAAGTAATTAATACTTTAAATATTTCCCTGAAAGCTGAAATTTGATTAAAATACTCATAATATGAATAAAATAAAAAACTCTACTTTACCGTTTTTAGGTAGAGCAGAGTTTTACATATTCAACAAGAGCGACGGTGAAGGAAGCTGTAAAATTTGAGCGAGGGTGAAAGATTATTCTAAATCTTCGTCTTCGTCCTCATCTTCATCAGCATCATCTTCCTCATCTTCTTCCTCGGTATCGAAATCATCTTCGCTGTCTTCGTCCAAGTCTTCTTCGGATTCATCTGTTTCCTCATCTTCATCAGCATCAAGTTCATCTTCTAAGTCATCATCATCTTCATCATCGGATTCATCCTGCTTGTTATAGCTATTGCGTTTAGCCAGCGATTCTTGATTGAATTTGACAAGACCTTTAATTGCTTCTTGCGCGTCAACCTCGAAAACGTCGTACAGTTTGGCCATCACAAGAGCAATGACTTCAATATCGTGGCGCAGTGCATCAGGTTGACCGAATAAAGCTGGAAACACTTCATTATTCCAACGCTGCCAGTTCATCGTTTTGCCGCGTTTTTTCAACTGACCAGCAATATCCAAACCAAGTTTTTCTTTGGTAGCGTGACCTACCTTAGTTTGGAGACGTTTTTCGCGCAGTTGAATTTTGACTCCAAACTTTTTCAGAATGGTAGTTCGCACGCGGTCTAGAAGTGCGTCTGCTTGCTCTTCTACAGTGAGTGTCGAACGGCGACTGACCTGCGATTGGGTAGCTGTCGCTGGGCTCTTTGACTTAGCAGCACCATTGCTTTTGCCATTCAAAGTCACCGCTCCATTGGATGGGCGAGAGTTATGGTTTTTAGCTGTTGTTGTAGCCATAAAGTTTGATTTAATTAAACTACTTCACGGCTAACAGCGCCGTTAGGCGCTCTCAAATTTCATCAAATTTATAATTAGTTTTTTTTATTATCATTAATAATAATTAATAGTTTTTCCTGTGAAATAAATTTCTGTAATATTTCGGTGTATCTTTTTTTGAGTAGCCGAAATACATAATTATGTATATTGAGGAAATTAGGTAAATAATTCCTAAGAATTAAAAGGAGGTTTGGCTGCTGTAGAACTATTGGCTGATGGCAACGCTCGACCGTAGCCTATCAATGAGAAAAGTACCTTTGAATATTTCTTACCGTGGAATTTATGCGTACCATTAATGACTGGCTCGCTTTGGCCCAAAGAGGCATTAAGATTGTCGGGCTGGAGTATTACACGCCTGACCGAATCAGAGTGTTAGCACAGTTCCACAATTGGGGGCAGGAGCTGCATTTGCCTGTTTTCTTTTGGAACTCAGGGTACAGTTGCTTGCAAGAAATTGTGAGTGGAGAGGGTGAGTGTATATTACAAAATAGTGACTTGCGCCCAGATTCTGACGTGCTTCAGTTCCTATTAGAAAGTAGGAGAAAGGGAATTTACATTCTCGAAGGAGTGCTAGATTTTGACGAATCGGGTCAGGTGAGTTCGCGTCTGGGGTTTCAATTGGCAAATGCTTACTATCACTCATCTTGGTCTGCCGCTCCTCAGTTTTGGGTGATGCTGGAAAACTACATACAACTGCCGGTGAACTTGCAGCCTTTGATTCCCGTACTGACGACTCCATTACCGTCCCGAGTTGCAGCGCAAAAGGTGGTGGAGTTGTTTTGCGATCGCCATCCTGGGCTTGGCGACAAAAGTAACGAGGTGTTGCAAGCTGGTTTGGTTCGAGCTTGCCAGGGGTTGCCCCAAGGTGAGATCGAGTTAATTTTAGAGCGATCGCTAGCTTTTGCTTCGACTGTAGAGGAAATGGCGCGGTTGGTACTCGACCATAAGGTTAATAAGCTACGGGGGCGAGGCCTAGAGTTTATTGCCGAGGCAGATGTGCCGGATGCAGGTGGTTTAGACTTGCTAGACGAGTCGCTGTCAAAGGTGGCTTCGTTGTTGAGTCCAGAAGCAGAGAAATACGGACTCAAATTTCCCAAAGGAATGATTCTTTGGGGGCCGCCGGGTACGGGCAAAAGTCTGAGTGCTAAACTTGCGGCTAAGAAGATGGGAGTACCGCTGTTGGCGGCTGATTGGGGTTCGATTGTCGGTTCTTCCAGACCAGATTTAGCTTTGCGCGAATTGCTGGAACTGACTCAGGCTTTAAGTCCTACAATTCTCTATTGGGATGATTTTGATAAAGGTTTTGCAGGATGGGATTCCAATGCAGATGGCGGAGTTTCTAGGCGTTTATCCGGGAAGCTTTTAACGTGGATGCAAGAGCATCAATACCCAATTTATATCGTGGCGACGGTTAACCGTTTGGGGATGTTACCACCGGAATTAATTCGTCGCTTTGATGATATTTTCTTTGTGGATTTGCCTCACGAAGGGGCCATGTATGAAATTTTTAATCTTCATCTCAAAAAATATTTTCCTGAGTTCCGCAATGCTTGTATTTCGCCTTGGACGGATGATGAGTGGCGGATTTTATTGAGAGAGTACAGGCTTTGTACGCCTGCAGAAATAGGCAATGCCGTGAGAAAATGTGCTGAGGAGATATATTATCGCGATCGGGTACAAGGGAAACAGCCGGATGAATTGAAAGTGACTTTGAACGACCTCCGACAACAGCGCTATCAGTTTACGCCGTCGATGCTGCGCGATGAAGAGCAAATTTTAGCGATTCGCAATCAAGCGACTTATGCTCGATCGGCTAGTGGAGAGGATCGATCGCGATTTTCTATTCCGTTACAGGAATTGTTTGGTTAGTGGCTTTCTTGCGAGCGTCGCAAAGAGTGTAAATTTTTCTGAAGCAACATCGGAGCAGTTGTAACTTTGTCTTATAATTCAGAACACATTCTGCAAAGATTACTGTCGCGCGTATCAGACTTCTCAGAAAATTAGAGCTTGACGCGGCTGATTGAGAATTCCTCAAAGCTAATGGAGTAGAAACAAGCATGTCTGCATAAGAAGTAAGGTGATTTGAGGGAAGGTGACTTGTATCCAGTGTAACGATCGCCAGTCATCCAGTTGCAAGCCCAAAGTTCATTGACTAAACGCAGCTCCGATACGGGGTATAGGGTAAGCCTATGTTCGCTAACTCAAACAAAAAAAGCGACAAGCAAGCCACAGAGTCAGATAAAAGTTACGTCTCACCACCTCCGACCGTATCCCTACCCAAAGGAGGAGGAGCGATTAAAGGGATGGGTGAGAAATTTGCAGCTAACCCAGTGACTGGCACGGGTTCCATGAGTGTACCCATTGTTACCAGTCCCAGTCGATCGGGATTTGGGCCGCAGTTGTTGCTTTCCTATGATTCGGGTGCTGGTAATGGGATATTTGGTTTTGGTTGGAATCTATCGCTGCCCTCAATTACCCGCAAGACGGACAAGGGTTTACCCCGCTATCAAGATTTAGAAGAGTCCGATATCTTTATTCTTTCTGGTGCAGAAGATTTGGTTCCTGTGCTGAGAGCAGATGGCAGCCGGGAGAGCTTTAATTCACCCGATGGTCAGTTCAAGATTCAACGCTATAGTCCCCGAATTGAGGGCTTGTTTGCTCGAATTGAACGCTGGACAAAATTAGATTCAGGAGAAGTTCATTGGCGATCGCTTTCCAAAGACAATATTACCACACTTTATGGCAAAACCGCCGAAAGTCGGATTGCCGAACCCAGCGATTCAAACCGTATTTTTAGCTGGTCAATCTGCGAAAGTTATGACGATAAAGGTAATGCAATTCGTTATGAATATAGATCGGAAGATTCAGCAGGAATAATTACAGCACAGGTACACGAACGGAATCGAACTCCAGAGAGTCGATCGGTCGAACGCTACCTGAAACGAATCAAATATGGCAATAAGAATCCTCGATACCCCAATCAATATCTATCACTGCGATCGGACTGGATGTTTGAGGTGGTGTTTGACTATGGAGAACACGATATAATCAATCCAAAACCGAATGATTCAGGAGTTTGGATTGTTCGTAACGATCCGTTTTCATCCTATCGATCGGGTTTTGAAGTTCGCACTTATCGCCTGTGTCAGCGGGTGCTGATGTTTCATCACTTCTCGGAAGAAGAAGACGTGGGAGATAATTGTTTAGTGCGATCGACCGATTTTACTTATTCCTACGAAGAAAACCTCACCGATGTTCGCAATCCTCTTTACTCATTATTACTTTCAGTAAAACAGACAGGATACAAACGAAATCAGTCAGGTGGGTATATTCAGAAATCCTTGCCTCCTTTGGAATTTACTTACAGCGAAGCCCATATTGATGAAACGGTGCGGGAAGTCGATCGGGAAAGTCTCGAAAATTTGCCTCAAGGACTCGATGGTACGCGATACCAGTGGGTAGATTTGGATGGCGAAGGCTTATCGGGAATTTTAACCGAACAGGGGAATGGATGGTTTTATAAACGCAATCTCAGCCCGGTTCCGGTTAATACGCTTGAAATCGCTGGTGATAAGCAGATTAAAGCACGTTTTGCCTCCGTTGAGTTAGTTGCTAATAAACCTGCAACTGGTTTAAACAATGGCGCACAGTTTCTTGACATAGCAGGAGATGGTCAACTCGATTTGGTAACTTTACGCAGCCCTAATCCCGGTTTTTACGAACGGACTCACAACGAAGATTGGGAATCATTTGTTGCTTTTAAAGCTTTACCCAATCTGGATTGGGATAACCAGAATTTGAAATTTATTGACCTGAATGGCGACGGACATAGTGACATACTAATTACAGAAGATAATTGTTTTGTTTGGCATCCATCGCTGGCAGAGGATGGGTTTGATGCGGCGGAACGGGTGTATCAATCCTGGGATGAGGAAAAAGGGCCGCGCGTTGTGTTTGCCGACATTACCCAGTCGATTTATCTGGCAGATATGTCGGGAGACGGTCTGACAGATATTGTGCGAATTCGGAATGGTGAAGTGTGTTACTGGGCAAATCTGGGATACGGGCGATTTGGCACTAAGGTAACGATGGATAATTCGCCTTGGTTTGATGCGCCGGATATCTTTAATCAGCGACGGATTTTATTAGCAGATATTGACGGTTCTGGAACCACGGATATTCTCTATTTGAGTGGGGAAGGGGTACAGGTTTATTTCAATCAGTCGGGTAATAGTTGGTCAGTAAAGCGAGTTTTGAGCAGTTTTCCGGCGCTCGATAATGTGGTTTCGGTGACAACAGTTGATTTGTTAGGAAATGGAACGGCTTGTTTAGTGTGGTCTTCACCATTGCCGGGGAGTGCGCCCAGCGTGATGCGGTATATCGACTTGATGGGCGGGCAAAAGCCACATTTGTTAATTAAAAACGCGAACAATATGGGTGCAGAAACTGTTGTACAGTATGCGCCTTCTACGAAGTTTTATTTGCAAGATAAATTGGGAGGTAAACCTTGGATTACGAAGTTACCTTTCCCCGTCTATGTGGTGGAACGGGTGGAAACTTACGATCGCATTAGCCGCAATCGCTTTGTGACGCGCTATGCCTACCATCATGGCTATTTTGATGGAGTGGAGCGAGAGTTTCGCGGCTTTGGCATGGTGGAACAGTGGGATACAGAAGAGATTGGCACGATTCAGTCTGGAGATACTACATCCGACAGTACCAATTTGGATGCAGCTTCTTTTGTTCCCCCGGTGCTGACTAAAACCTGGTTCCACACGGGAGCCTATTTCGGTAGGGAAAAGATTTCTCAACAGTTTGAGCATGAGTATTATCGAGAACCCAATGAGTCAGACCAGACATTTGCAGCTTCGCTGTTGCCCGATACGATTCTGCCTGCTGGGTTGACGGCGGACGAAGAACCGGAAGCAGCGCGATCGCTAAAAGGGCGGATTCTCCGGCAAGAAATTTACGCCCTGGATCGTTCAGATAAACAGCCCCATCCCTACAGTGTTTCCGAGCGCAATTACGAAATTCGCCTGGAGCAAGCTCTGCAAACCAACCGTCATGCGGTGTTCTTTGCCCACGATCGCGAAACGATCGATTATCATTACGAACGCAATCCCAACGATCCTCGAATTACCCATGCAATCACGCTGGAAGTGGATGAGTTTGGCAATGGGTTGAAGTCAGTGGCGATCGCCTATCCTCGCCGGAAGCCTGCCTATCCAGAACAAGCAAAAACACTAATTACGTATACCGAAAATCGAGTTACTAATAAACCTAACGAATTTGACTGGTATCGCGTTGGTGTGCCAATTGAGACTCGCACCTACGAAATTACTGGTTTAACTTCGACAATTCCATTTGCACTAGACTTCATCCGTAGTCAGTTGTTAAATGCGATCGCAATACTTTACGAAGCAGTTCCCACATCTGGCACGTTACAAAAACGGTTAATTGAGCGAGTGAGAACGCTTTATCGCAAAGATAGCGAAGCCAATACTACCGATCCAACTCCGTTATCACTAGGAGAAATTGACTCTCTGGCATTGCCCTGCGAGAGCTTTAAATTGGCATTTACAACCGGACTACTGGCTCAGGTTTACAGCAGTAAGCTAACCTCTAGCGAGCTAAATGCGCTACTAAGTAACGAGGGGAAATACGTACAGCAAGATGGTGGCTGGTGGATTCCATCCGGTCGGCAGGCATTTGACGCAACTCAGTTCTATTTACCCGTTCAAATCAAAGACCCGTTTGGTAATCTTTATACCAGTATTTACGATACCTATCACTTACTCGTCACTCGGACAATCGATCCGCTAAGTAATACGGTGCAAATTCAGAACAATTACCGCACAATGCAACCGGAACAGGTGACTGACCCAAATGGCAACCGTTCCGAGGTGAAGTTTGATGCACTGGGAATGGTAGTTGCTACAGCCATCATGGGCAAGAAAGGTGAGAACAAAGGAGACACATTTGCGAATTTTAAAGCTGACCTGACCGATGATGAAATTAAAGCTTTCTTTGATACTAACGGCCCGCATTCATTGGCAGCACAACACCTGGGAACGGCAACGACGCGGATTATTTATGACTTGAATCGCACGCCTGTCTGTGCAGCATCTATTGTTCGCGAAACCCATATTAATGACTTAAATGCAGGACAGCAATCCAAAGTCCAACTAAGTTTTGCCTATTCCGATGGCTTTGGACGCGAGGCGCAGACTAAGGTGCAAGCAGAACCCGGCCCCCTCGATCCAAATGTGCAGAATTCACCTATTCTGAATCCGCGTTGGGTGGGTACGGGAGCGACAATCTACAACAATAAGGGCAAACTTGTCAGGCAATACGAGCCGTTTTTCAGTCCTACTCACAAATTCGGTATTGAAAAACATGGGGTCAGTAGTACGCTCTTTTATGACCCTGTTGAGCGTGTTGTCGCTACGTTGCATCCGAATCATACCTACGAGAAAGTCGTTTTCGATCCCTGGCAGCAAAAAACTTATGATGTCAACGATACGGTGACTTTTGACCCCAAAACCGATTCGGATGTGGGTGCATTTTTTACTAAACTGCCGGATGGGGATTATTTGCCTACTTGGTATCAACAGCGGATTGGTGGGGCATCAGGGATTGAGGAGAAAGGCGCAGCCCAAAAAGCATCAAAACACGCTGATACCCCTACTATTGCCTATTTAGACACGCTAGGACGCACATTTTTAACCATTGCTGACAATGGAAAAGATGCTAATGGCAATGAGCAGAAATATCGCACTCATGTTGAGTTGGATATTGAAGGAAATCAGCGTGCAGTAACGGATGCTCTCGATCGCCTGGTGATGAAATATGACTACGATATGCTGGGCGATCGTATTCACCAGTCTAGTATGGAAGCGGGCGATCGCTGGATACTCAACAATGTGGCAGGCAAGCCCATTCGGATGTGGGATAGCCGTAACCACATTCTGCGTACTAATTATGATACGTTATTGCGTCCAACTCAATTATTTGTCAAGGCTGGTAATGAGCCGGAAATCCTGACAGAAAAGACGGTTTATGGTGAAGGACAAGGCGATGTCAAAAACCATCGCGGCAGGATTTATCAGCATTTTGATAGTGCAGGTGTGGCCACAAATGTAGAATTCGACTTTAAGGGAAATCTGGAAAAAAGCAAGCGCCAATTGGTGAAGGATTACACAAAAATTCCTAATTGGTCGGGCAATCCCGTTTTAGAAACTGAAATCTTTAGCAGCAGTACCCGTTATGATGCGTTAAATCGACCAATTCAGTTAGTTGCACCCCATAGTAGCAAGCAGAATACGAAACTCAATATCATCCGTCCTGGTTACAATGAGGCGAATTTATTGGAACGGATGGATGTTTGGCTGGAAGAAACGGCTGAGCCAATAGCATTACTCATTCCGCAATCAGCTAATTTTCATACTGTCACGAATATCGACTACAACGCCAAGGGACAGCGCACGAATATTGAATATGGAAATGGGGCAAAAACTGAGTATACCTATGACGAAAAAACCTTCCGTTTAACTCATCTTAAAACCACGCGGGGTGGTGCGGTATTCCAAGACTTGTTTTATACCTATGACCCTGTTGGCAATATTACCCGGATTCGGGATGATGCCCAGCAAACTATCTTTTTCAAGGGACAGGTTGTATTGCCGCAATGCGATTATATTTACGATGCAATCTATCGACTGATTGAGGCAACGGGACGGGAACATATCGGACAAATTGGGCAGCCAGAAACCAGTTGTAATGACGAGTTTCGCGTGAGTTTGCCGCCTCCTAATGAGGGACAGGCGATGCGGAATTATACCGAACAATATCTCTATGATGCTGTTGGTAATTTTGATAAATTAATTCATCAGTCTGCGAATGGGAATTGGACTCGTGCTTATGCTTATAACGAAGGGAGTTTAATTGAACCATCCAAAAAGAGTAATCGTTTGAGTAGCACGAATGTGGGGGCAAAAACTGAACCTTACGCCTACGATGCTCACGGCAATATGATGAGTATGCCTCATTTGATGCTGATGCAGTGGAATTACAAAGATGAGTTGAGTGTAACTTCGCGACAGGCTGTGAATGATACGCCACCACCTGAGAAAGTGCCGGAGATGACTTTCTATGTTTATGATGCTAGTGGCGAGCGCATTCGTAAAGTTACGGAACGGCACAATGGTCCCCGCAAGAATGAGCGGATTTATCTGGGTGGGTTTGAGATTTATCGGGAATTTAATAGCAATGGGAATGATATTAAGTTAGAGCGCGAGACACTGCACGTGATGGATGATAAGCAGCGCATTGCTTTGGTGGAGACTAAGACTATTACTAATCCTGATGATGAATCTCCCGCGCAACTGATTCGGTTTCAGTTTGGTAATCATCTTGGTTCGGCTTGTCTGGAATTGGATGATAAAGCTAATGTCATTTCCTATGAGGAGTATTATCCCTACGGGAGTACCGCTTATCAGGCAGTGGATAAGAGTATCAAAACATCAGCAAAGCGGTATCGCTATACAGGGAAGGAGCGAGATGAGGAGACGGGGCTTTATTATCATGGGGCGCGATATTATGCACCGTGGTTGGGTAGGTGGACAAGTTGTGACCCTGCTGAAATAGTGGATGGACTGAATATTTACACATATGTGCGTAATAATCCTACAAACTTTGTAGATCCGACTGGTAATGATGCGATTAGCGCGATTGAGACAACGTACTTGATGCCTGGAAATTCTCACGCTCGTGAAAATCTAGCACTGGTTATCATGAAGCTAGGTGGTATATGCTATGACCCTAATAAAACTTCCTATGAAAAGCTTTGGTCAGAATATGTGAAGCTTAGGGATCAAAATCAACCTAAACCATACGCTTACGATGGCCCATCAATTGGCCCATCAAATGAGCCTTATGATCGTCGTCGCCGATATATCAGAACTCCTGTCGATGATCCGCTCCAATACGAACTCACTGAGGTTTACGCGACAGCCGAGGAAGCTGAGCAAATACAATCCCAGGTCAACCGTCAAGAATTTCTTAGTAGAGCCTATGCAGCCTTGGCAGCAGGTGCTTCGGCGACGCCAGGATCAACGTCAAGAGGAATTGTACCAGCTCGTGGGGGTGCTGCTTACGGCAAACCATCCACTTATGATCCACAGGGGGGTGCGAATAAGCCGACTTTACCCCCGTATGGTGGCTTAGTGCCCCCGAAGCCGGGTGCACTAGCCGCAATGCGAGGATTTCAAAATGAAGCAGAAGTAGTACGGATTACAGGTGGGCGGTTAGCTCGTGATCCACAACGTCCAGATGATGATCTAGTTATTCGCTTCAAGCGTCCAAATGGTCAAGGTGGGGCAGTACGGGTCGATGTGATTGGTTCAAATGGCGAATTGATAGCTGTAGGAGGTCCTGCAAAAGGTGCAGATTTAGGGACGTTATCTGCTCGCTTGAACGATTTAAAGGCTGCGGCTGATGCAAATGGAGTTCAGGCACAAGCCTATTTTACAAAAGACACTGGTGAAGATGTATTAGTAAAAGCAAGATATATCTTGGGATCGAATAACGTTCATTTATTTGATAGACCAAATTATAAGTATCCATAGCCCTCCCAGATTTAGCAGTGCGATCGCCCGATCTTGTTGGTTGGGTTGAGGACACAAAATCCAACATGATCTCTACAAAAGCACCAATTATATTTCAAGAGGTTTTTAAGTTATGACACAGCAAACATTGCCAATCAACGGACGCATTATTGACTGCAATACCAACAAAGGAGTCGCCGATTTACAGACTGAAGCATGGGACAAAAACCTCATCTTCGACGATCGGGTTGGTAGCGTAATTACCGATGCTCAAGGATACTTTCAGATTGAGTTTACTCAAACCCACTGGAAAGGATTGGAGCGAATTTATTACACCGTTATGCACTTCAATATCAAAGATGAAACAATCTGGCTTCAGCACAATGCAACTGACATCGATATCGGCCAATAATTGCTGGAAATGAGCGTTGCTAAAGAAGACATTATACTTGGGTTGCATCCACCTTACAAGCGTCCATATACAGGGTATGGAGTTGCTTGATAAATGCGTTACACACCAAATTACCGAAAAATAACCAAATAAGAGTAATGCCCAAAATACTAGCCGATCGCAATCCCAAAATCCAACAACGATTAGGACTCTCCCTAATCGAAATTTCTACATTTTGTCAGCAATGGCAAATTGTAGAAATGGCACTATTTGGCTCAGTGTTGCGCGAAGACTTTCAAGTCGATAGCGACATTGACATTCTCGTAAAATTTGCACCCAATGCCCGCCAGGGATTGTTAACCCTTGCCAAAATCAAACACGAACTGGAAACACGCTTTGGGCGACCCGTGGATATTGCGATTAAACAGTCGATCGAAACCAGTGAAAATTGGATTCGCCGCCACGAAATTCTTGACACAGCACAGGTGATTTATGAGCAGGGATAAGGCTTCATTACTAGATATCGCCAATGCTGTACGACGAGTTTTGCGATTTGCTGAGGGACTCGATAAATCTGCATTGGCGATCGATGAAGAAAAGCAATCTGCTATCTTTTATCAAGTCATTGTCATGGGAGAAGCTGTTAAGCGACTCTCAGCCGAATTTCGGAACCAGCATCCTGAAGTTCCCTGGCGAGATATTGCTGGAATGAGAGATATTCTCACCCATCATTACGATCGAGTTAACCTCGACACCCTATGGGATGTGATTCAAAGTGATATCCCAGAACTCCTCGCATTGCTTGAACCATTACTCCCTAATCCTGATGAAAGGGAAAATGAATAGTTTAAAAGTGCGATCGCTCATTTCTCTAAAAAAGCATCAACTTAATTTCTCAGTTAATAGGAGATATTTCACATGATCGCTCAAGCTAAATTTCAATTCATGACTCCCCAAGAGTATTTGGAATGGGAAGAAAAACAACCCATTAAGTATGAATACATGAATGGGGAAGTCTTTGCTATGACTGGGGGAATTCTGCCCCATAACTCTATTGCATTGAACCTAGCCTCTGGACTAAAAAATCACTTGCGGGGTAAAGGCTGTAAAGTCTTCATGGCAGATGCCAAAGTGGGAGTTTCGGAAAACGGACCATTTCACTATCCTGATGTGATGGTGAGTTGCGATTCGCGCGATCGCACTGCCCGTAAAGTTATTTATCATCCTTGTTTAATTGTCGAAGTGCTATCTCCTGGTACAGAAGCATTCGATCGCGGCAAAAAATTCAAACATTACCGTCAAATTGAAACTTTAAAAGAATACGTTCTGATTGAAGCCGATCGCCTGAATGTGGAATGTTACCGCATCAATGAGAAAGGCAAATGGGAACTCACGGCTTATTCCCTTGAATCAACGACCAACGACACGGAACTAGAAGTTGAGTTGACTAGCGTTGATTTCCGCTGCCCGATTTCTCTGCTGTATGAAGATGTTGTTTTTCCTGAAGATAATTCAGAAGAAACTCTTGATAACTAGGTCAGGGCATAGTGTTTGATAATCGGGGGGTGAGTAGTCTTTCAAAAAATCGTTTTAAAAAATCTAGTAAAACCAAACTTAATAATTTAGGAAAACTAAGTCATGTCTCAGAAAAAATTCCACATTTCCGGTCGCGTAATTAACCGCCAATTCCACATTGGTATTCCTAGCTTGCGAATTGAAGCTTGGGATAAAGATTTAATCTTCAATGATTTGGTTGGTAATGTTGTCACTGACGAACAGGGTAACTTTCAAATTGAGTTTACCGAAGTTCATTTTCGCGAATGTTTTCTAGACAGACAACCAGACCTCTTTTTCAAAATATTTAACCAGAATGGCGAACTTCTGGGCAGTACCGAGAATTCAGTTTTATGGAATGTAGAAGTGGGAGAAACTAAAATGACGATCGCGATCGATTTTCCGACCCCTGAAGAACCAAAACCAGATGGCGAGCAGCCTAAACCATTTATTGTTAAAGGGCAAGTTCGGAGCGAAGATGGTAACTTACTTGTCGGTGTAACTATTCGAGCATTTGATAAAGATTTGCGGAGCGAACAGTTGTTAGGAGAAAAAGTCAGCGATCGCCAAGGATACTACGAAATTCACTACACCGCTGCCCAATTCTGCCGCGCCGAAAAGAAAAGCGCAGATTTAATTGTGCGGGCATTCAATTCTCAAGGCACAGTTATAGTTACTTCACCTATTATTTTTAACGCTCAAGCTGTTGAAGTTGTAGACCTCATGGTTGGTGGCGGAGAATACAAAGGACTCTCTGAATATGAAAAATTAATGGAAGAATTGCGATCGCTTTTAGGCGCTCAGCAACTGGCAGACCTGCGAGAAGACACAGAAGAGAACCCCCAAGAAGGTAAATTCCGGGATATTAGCTTTTTGTCTGGAGAAACTGGCATTAACCCAGAGTTAATTAACTTTCTGGTGATTGCCGCTAAATTCGGAAATCAAACCGATCTACATCCTGCCGTTTTCTATGGCTTTTTCCGGCAAAACTTACCCACCGAGCTCTCTGCCTTATTAACCCAAAGTCAGGAAATTCAGCGCCGCGTATTGGAAACTGCGTTGCACGACAATATCATTCCTGCTGAATTGAAGGATCGATTGGAACAGATTCTGCAACGCCTGCAATCTTTGCAAATCCAACAACCTGAGTTTTTAGTTAAACCAGAGGTACTGTTTAGCAACTTGACTGATTTAAGCCACCTAAACGAGGAAGAATATGACTTCATTACTGCCAAGTTAAACGAGCGTCTCCGTCGTGAAATCCTCAACCTGGCAAGCAGTGTCAGTGAGGCAATGACCAACGCCTTACAAACTGCCGTTACCCGGATTAATTACCAGCAAGTCAAGGATGCTGAACTGGCAACTGTCTTGAAAGAAACTGTTTTGCCAGAAATCAAGAAAAATAAAGTCCTAGCAGAAGAAGCAATCCAAATTGAAAGTCGCCTTGCTCAGAACCCATCAGGAAAGGTTAGTGATTTGCTATATCTGGATGTGCCTTTAAAAGAAAATCCCCTATTTGATGCTGAGGTTCGTCGAGGCAAAACCTTTGCCTATACCAAACTGGCAGGATTGAATGAAGAAGTTGCCAAAAACTTGGTTGTTAAGAACATATCCCTGGACGATCTTGATGATACAGTTCTGGCAGATTTGGTCAAAGACGGGATTCTCAACGACCAACAGAAAAACACGCTGCAAGTCACGGCAGATCTGGGTAAACTCACGGGTGATAACCTGCCGTTTGTCAGCACACTAAAAAACAGAGATATGCAATCCACTGCTAATTTTATTCATTGGGACTTAGCCGACTGGCAGCAACTGATTACAAACGAAAATATTGCTTTACCCCCCAGAGAAACGACTGCTACTTATGCCGAAACAATTCTGTTTAACATTGAGAAAACCTACCCATCACAAGTTCTATTTGGCCGTCTGCTCAACTCCCAACTGACTACTCAATTCAATCTATTGGACTCAGTTAACACACTCCTGAGAAATAATGAGAAACTTATTGATGGAACAAACCCTGCCTCCATAGATTGGCGAGGAGTTGGAGCCGAAAACCGTGAAAAATTGCAAGCCGAGCTGCAAAATTTGACTACCTTTGCCAACAGGTATCAGCATTTGGGTATTGCTGACATAATCAATGACAAAACTGTTGATTTGGTTCAGAAGAAAGAGATTGTCAATGCCCGTCTACAATCTCTCGATAGGTTCTACAAAAACAATCCGAACTTAGACCTGCGATTGGTTAATTTCTTTGACACTCAAGATAGCACTCTCAATTGGAGTAACATTTCGACAACCGATCGACCTTTGGTTAAGAAACAATTAATGGCATATCAGCGATCGCTCAATTTGGCAGAAACGGTTTCTGATAGTCAAGTGCTGTTGAGTCAGGGATATGATTCTGCGATCGCGATCGCCAGTAAACCTGAAGCAGAATTTATCAAAACCAGTGGGTTAGAACTAGGCAAAACTCGGTTAAGCTACGCTAAAGCCCAAGAATCTACTCTAGCAGTATCTCACAACTTTGAAACCATCCGTGATGCAGTTTGGGGACGGTTCAAAGATATTTTTGTTGGTAACATCGATCCCGGATTGGTCAATGATTTACGAGAAATTGATGGATTTGCCGAACTATTTGGATGCCAGAATTACTGCGATTGTGAAGAGTGTAAGTCTATCTTGAGTCCGGCGGCATACTTTGTCGATTTGATGTCCTTCATCGAGCAGCATATTTCCAAGCCTGTTTTTATCAGTACAAATCGAACCAATCATCCCTTGTATCTCAAGAACCGCCGCAGCGATCTGTGGAAACTCAATCTCACCTGCGAAAATACTCACACGCTGATTCCTTATCTAACCATTGTCAACGAAGTCTTAGAAACCTATCTAAATACGGTCGTCTCCGGCGACATTTTTGAAAGACTTAGCCACAGTTCTGAAAACATTTCCTTTGGGCTACCTTTCAATCTGCCTCTGGAACAACTGCGAATTTATCTGGGACACTTCGGAATTACTCTGTCTGAGATATACCACACCTTAAAACAGACGGATGCCAAAATCTGGCGTGCTCGACTTAACCTTTCCCAGGAAGAGTTTGCGGTTATTACCACTCCCGATCTAGTTGGAGTAAAGTTCCGCTTTGGTAATCCAGCGTCGTTCAATGACTTTGATGTGCAGGACTTTATCCGACTGGCAGGCATTAGCCGAGAGCAATTGGATGAGTTGCGATCGCTCACATTTAACCCTGAATTGAAAGCCGTTTGGGTGGGTAACAAGTCGAATCCTGATGACTTACAAAGTTGTCAGGAAGTGATGAGAAATTTAACTGAAAGCCGTCTTGATTTCATCCACCGCTTCATTCGCATCTGGAAAAAAACTACCTGGAGTATTCCAGAACTCGATTTGGTGTTGACCTCGTTAAAAGATGCAAATTTGATTACTTCAGATTTGAATGATGCTGCTATCTTCTCCCTGGCTCAACTGGTCGATCTGCAAGAAAAACTGAAGCTGACAGTTGAAGAACTCTGCCCGATGGTTAATCAACTACCAGTTTCCAAGGCGTTTCCCATCCCTCCCGCCAAACAGGGCGATCGCCGCCTGTACGAGCGTTTGTTTGATCTGAAGAAAATTTTTGGAGAAAAAGACCCCAATACCCATGAAATAAATCCCACGGTCACATTCCATCATTACTCGCTCAACACAGTCAATCCTAGCGACAAGACCATCGATCCCAACACACCCCTTTTGCTCGGTGGCTTAGGTATTTCCGAAACCGAACTGCTGCTGCTATTCGATTTGCTCAAAAACGAAATGCCCTTCGATGCCAATGGTGATTGCACGCTCGATCGCAGTAGAATTTCCTTGCTCTATCGCCATGCCAGACTTGCTAGAGCATTAAAATTCAGCATTGAAGATTTTATCCAGGCACTTCGTCTCAATTTGGCTCTAACCAATTTAGTTATCACAACGTTAGAGCAAATTCATCAACTCGTAAAATTCAAAGATTGGCTCAAGTCTTCTCCCTTCAAAGTTTCTGAGCTTTGCCTTATTCTTAAAGGCGAAGAAAGTACAACGATCAAATTCAAGCTGGATCTCAGTGCTGTAGGAATATTGGTGCAAGAAGTTCAAGCAGCCTCAGAACCGAATAAAATAACAGCCCTAAAAGCCAGTCTGGCTAGAACTCTCAACCTCACTGTTGACCAGTTGACAAATGTTTTGGGTTGGGTCAACACTGACATCAACAGTACCGGAATCCAGACTGCACTGACCACGACGTTTACTAATGGCGTACCCAACAATCCGACTGACTTGAACGCATTGCTCACCTTAGTTAGGGAAGCAGAGCGCATTTTGCTGCTATTTGGCAACCTCAAATTCAAACCGGAAACCATTGCTTACTTGACTCAAAAATCAGATGTTTTGGGCATTACCAATCCCAAGAATTTGACAATCAACGATCTCAAAGCGCTGACGTTTTACAAAGACCCGATCGCTTTGAGCGATGAAGCAGAACCACTGGTTCAAGACGTGTTAGATAACTATCTGGCTGCCAGTGCCTTTTCGATTGAGGATACTGCTAAACTGGCGGATTTGTGGAAACAGGACAAAAGCCTGATTGCATCGCTAACGAACTCGCTCAGTTTACCCACTGTTGCGATCGCAGCCCTGCAATACCTCTGGGAATGCCTCAACCTTTGTCAAACTCTTGGCATCAACGGGTTTTCGCTGCAAAAACTAGCAGACGACACAGATTACACCAAGCTCATTGCTGCAAGAGATGTGGCACTAGGAGCCTTTAGCTCGAAATATGATGATGAAAAAGTTCGCAAGGAAAAACTGGAACCTTATCAAGACAGAATCAACGTCAAAAAACGAGATGCGCTCTGCGATTACATTATTGCCCGCCAAAAAGATTTAAAATTTAAGGATTTGCATGACATCTACGCCTTCTTCCTGCTTGACGTGGAGATGAGTGGTTGTTTCCGTACATCTCGCCTGGTCTGTGCCATTTCTAGCTTGCAGTTGTATGTGCATCGCTGCCTGATCAATCTGGAGCAATCTGATCTCAAGCTAAATCCAAACATTGTGGATATTCAAGTAAATCCAGCATTGATTCCAGCAGACGAATGGGACTGGCGAAAGAACTACCGGGTCTGGGAAGCCAACCGCAAAGTATTCCTTTATCCCGAAAACTACATTGAACCCGACCTACGGGACAACAAAACTCCCATCTTCCAGGAACTGGAAGACGAACTCCTGCAACAAAAAATTACTAAAGAATCTGCGGAAGCCGCTTACAAGAAATATGTCTCCCAGTTTACTGAACTTGCCCATCTCAAAATTGCTGGTAGTTATTACTATGAACACGAGAATACTAAAACTAAAACCAAAACTAAAACCTATTACTTCTTCGGTCGCACTCAACAAGACCCGCCGCAGTTCTACTACCGCAAGTGGATTGACAACAAAGTTTGGACAGTCTGGGAAAAAATTGAGTTGGCGATTAATTCTGAGCGAGTTGCAGCAGTCATTCATCTTGGTAAGTTGTACTTATTTTGGGTAGAAATCAAAACACAGGAAAAGTCAAAAATTGAAAATGGCAACAACAAAGTTGTGAGTTTCAATTACTCTGTTGTATTGAACTACTCATTCTTAGATGAGAATCATCGCTGGCACTCTCCACAAAAGTTAGACTTCACAGACTGGATGTATGAAGCGAGCGCTTTCAATAAAGTTTCACTTGAAGAATTTAATACTTATTGTGAGAATAGCAGAGCTTTCAAGAAAATTTACGCTCATGTCGCAGCAAATATAATCTATGTTCACTATCTGGAAGACAGAAAGCAACTTCACGATAATAAGGAAAAACGAAGTGAACGTTCAGCAAGACTGAACTTATTTTTCAATCGTCTTGACAAGCCTGGTCAACGCAGCAGCAACGCATTTTCAGGCGCTCACGTTAAGTTGTTTAAGAATTCTAACGCAGCTTTAGCATTGTATTGGTTTAATTCCTCTACAGTTTCTGAAGCTGAATTTCACTCAGTTACCAATGACCCTAGTGGACTGAAATTCTTGACGAATCAATTTAGCATTGAGGAGTTTCAGCCAGAAATCGCACTGATACAAGGTAAGCCAGGTGACTACATTGTGAAGATTAGCGACCAAAATTATACAGTACAATATGCTAACTTCCAGCTACTTTTTTTCTCTTTCAAACGTGTCTCTTTCAGAACTAGCACATCACTTGTAGATGAATTAGGAGAAATCCTATTTACTAAAGGACTGAAAGCATTTCTCTCACTGGAAACTCAAAAACGCAAAGAACATCCTGTAGGTATCAGTTTCACCAATCCATTTGAACTACTAGCACCATTTGATAACCCTAACCATGTCGATTTTAAAGGAGCTTATGGTGAATACTACCGCGAATTGTTTTTCCATATTCCATTCCTGATTGCCAATCACTTTAACGCCAATCAAAAATTTAAGGAAGCCAAATGGTGGTATGAACGGATCTTTGACCCGACTGCCAGTGAGCCATCCAATCCTGCAAAGCCAGCCGATCGTAACTGGCGCTACATCGAATTCAGGGATGTGACGCTTCAGAAGATGAAGGATACTTTGACGGATCAAGCCGCGATCGAGCAATACAAGCAAGATCCCTTCAATCCCCATGCGATTGCCCGTTTGCGGTTGAGTGCTTACCAAAAGGCGATCGTGATGAAATATATTGACAATCTACTCGATTGGGGCGATTACCTTTTTGCTCAAGACTCAATGGAATCGATAAACGAAGCTACGATGCTCTACGTGCTGGCATTCGATATCCTAGGTAAACGCCCTGCCAAACTGGGTCAATGCGAAACGGCTAGCGACGAAAAACTAACATACGAGAATATTGGTCCAGGGATTAGTAAAGGCTCCGAGTTTCTGATTACCCTGGAGAACTGGAGTTGGAGTAACTCGATCGCGGCAGTCACGTCTAAGATGAAAACGGCGATCGCAGTGAATGCCGGATTAGTTTCAACAACAACCTCCCGATCATTCCCTACCAATGTAGAAGCAGTCACAAGAGAAACAGTTAACCCAGCAACAACTGCTCTGAGCGATCGCATCAGCATGGTTGAACTCAAGCCTCAGTATCGAGTTGCCTCCTATGCCACCGCAGTTCAAGATAAAATACGTTATGTGGGAGCGATAAAGGATTGGGAAGTTGCTCCGCCCATCATCAAGTATCCCGGATTTCACTTCCATATCCAAACCACACCCGTTTTCTGTGTACCACCCAACTACGACTTGCTGAAGTATTGGGATCGAGTAGAAGATCGTCTGTTCAAAATTCGCAACTGTATGAACATCAGTGGCGTGCGTCGGCAGTTAGCTTTGTTCCAACCACCCATTGACCCAATGGCGCTTGTCCGGGCAAGGGCTGCTGGACTGAGCTTAGAAGATATCCTGGGTATGTTGAATGCACCCCTGCCACCCTACCGCTTCAGCTACCTGATTGAAAAAGCCAAACCGTATACTCAAACAGTTCAATCCTTTGGCTCGGCGCTGTTGAGTGCGTTAGAAAAGAAAGATGTGGAAGAACTAACGCTACTGCGATCGGTACACGAACGCAACATCCTGCGAATGACGAAGGACATCAAGAAGCAGCAGGTGAGGGAAGCACAGTATCAGTATCAGGCGCTCGTTGAAGCCAAGGCTAATGTTCAGAACCGGATTGATTACTATCAGGGATTAATTGATGCAGGATTAACAGGTTGGGAAGTTACACAACAGATTTCAAGACATACTGGCACTATTCTAAAACTCGCTGAAAGTATAGTTCATTTACAAGCTGGTATCACTTATCTCTTTCCTCAAGTTGGCAGTCCTTTTGCTATGAAGTATGGAGGTAAAGAACTAGGAGATAGTGGTGTAGAATTTGCACAATGGACTTCAAGTATGGCAGCGATCGCTGATGCCGTATCTGCCTCAGCAGGTTTAGAAGCCACATTCCAACGGCGCGAACAGGAATGGAAGCAGCAACTCCTGCTTGTTCAGGAGGAATACAAACAGGTTGAACAGCAACGACTAGCAGCCGATGTACGGCAACTCATTGCCGAGAAAGACTTAGAAATCCATGAGAAAAATATGGAACAAGCAGATGAACTGCATGAGTTCTACAAAAATAAGTTCACCAGTCTGGGACTCTACAACTACCTTTCCACTACCCTCAATCGCCTGTATCGCGAAGCTTACAACGTCGCCTATGACATGGCAAAAATGGCAGAGCGCACCTATCAGTTTGAGCGAGATGATGACACCATTTTTATTGCAGGCGATAACTGGCATTTTGATCGGGCTGGACTACTAGCTGGAGAACGATTGCTCTTGCAACTGCAACGCATGGAAAAAGCCTACCTTGAACAACACAAACGCGATTATGAAGTGACGCAATCGTTCTCGCTAACCTTATTAAACCCATCGGCGCTGGTTGGGCTTAAGCAAAGTGGAAATTGTGAATTCACAATTCCTGAAATCATGTTCGATCTGTTCTACCCAGGTCAATTCAAACGCCTGATCAAATCGGTGCGGATTACGATTCCCTGTGTAACAGGTCTCTACACCAATATCAGCGCCAAGCTCACGCTCAAAGAAAGCAAGGTCAGGAAAGCGGCAACCGCTGACCCCGCTGACCTGATTGATGTACCAAGCCAGAAATTGACCTCTATCGCCACTAGCAACGCTCAGAATGATGGTGGTTTGTTTGAACTCAATTTCCGAGATGAGCGCTATCTCCCCTTTGAAGGTGCTGGAGCAATTAGCACTTGGGGGCTTGAATTGCCATCAAAACTCCGTCCATTCAGTTATGACACAATTTCTGATGTCATCATTCACATTAGTTATATAGCGAAGGATGATGGAGCATTCCGAACTACTGTCGAAAATCAGATCGCTGATGCTCTGACTGACTACGCTGCTTCCAATGGACTCTATCGCTTGCTAAGTCTCAAACACGAGTTCCCCAATGCTTTTTATCAATTACTGCATCCATCAGGAACAACTCAGACCACTGAATTTGAATTGAGTAAGCAGCACTTCCCCTATTTCCTAGCCGATCGGGATCTAACGCTACTCTCTCCAGTGACGGTATACCTGAAACCCAAAGACAAGGACGGCATAGCAACGACTGGTCTGACGCTGAAAGTCAACAATGCTAATGTCAGTAGCTGGAACGACTTTGCTGAAAATATGAAAGCTGGAATAGTTTCCCTGTCAGGAAATCCCATCAAGAAATGGATAATCGATGCTGAAACTAACAGCATCGATAAAGACAAGCTGGATGATATTTTGATTCTTTTGAAATATACAGCTTAATACGTATTGATGCTCTAGTTGCTTATTTCAGTCCTACTGCTATCGGATGGTAATTCCAAAGCAAGCGCAACGTCTGCTTATCTACATGATTTACCGGACATTCTGGAATGGATAACTTCATTATTCAAGCCCAAGAAGACTCAATTTTTACCTCTACTTCAACCGGAACTTGCTGCAAATATAGCTCTCCAGCTTCTACCATCACTTTTTTTAGAATGCGACTGGTTCTTTTTAGATTTGTTTGCGGACACTCTAACAGAATCTCGTCATGTACCACACTGATTAACTTTGCGCCAGTCTTGGGTAAGAGCTTAAACAAACGAGCGATCGCCACTTTCAACATATCAGCCGAAGTTCCTTGAACCGGGTGATTAAGCAACTCAGAAAGCCGGGGTTTCTTTGCCCACCGTCTTCTACGTCCGCCAATTGTACGAATTTGCTTGATATCTTTGACGTACACCCTTCTCCTGATGCTGTCATGCCATCTTTTGATTCCAGCATAAGCTTGAAAGAATCGTCTTCTGAACTCTTTAGCTTCCTCCAAGGTTAAAAAAACATCGTACTTTTCTTCAGCATAAGCTTGGAGTTTGGCAGCACCCATGCCGTAAATTAATCCGAAATTAACTGATTTAGCTATCCGTCTATCCTCTGCCGTTACCTCCTCTAACGGCTTTCCCGTAATCAAAGAAGCCGTTAAAGTATGCAAATCTTCACCTTTAGCGTAGGCATCTAACATTCGGCGATCGCCAGATATTTCAGCGACAATCCTTAGCTCGATTTGGCTGTAATCTGCTTTAATAATTTGATATCCGGGAGCGGCAATGAAGCACGCACGCATCCCCTTTGCCGTACAATTTCTGGGAACGTTTTGCAAGTTTGGCTTATTGCAACTAAAGCGTCCAGAACGCGCACCGCATTGCCGATAGCTGGGGTGAATCCTCCCCGTTATCGGGTGAATGTGTTTGGGCAATGCCTCAGCAAAATTTGAACACAAAGATGCTAATTTCCGATAATTAAGTAGCAACTGGATAATCGGGTATTGACCAGCTAGAGGAATAAGTTCGCTCTTGGTTGTTGACTTGATTGGAATGTTGAGAGCCTGAAGAGCACTTAAAACTTGTACAGACGAGCGGGGATTTATAGTTTCTACCATCTCGGGAAATAGCGAAAGTTGGGGATTAGGGGCTGGTTTGAGACCGGCTTTCACTAATTCAACCAGCGTAGTCTGCTTTTGAGCTTTCAGTTCCTCCCCCACCAAATGCCATTGTTCTGCATCCAGTAAGATTCCATTTAGTTCCATTTGGGCTACAGCAGGCATCGCTTCAAATTCAATTTGGGCGGTTTCTAGTAACCCAGCACTCCGAAGTTTTGAGATGAGTCGCGCTCTAAGTTTCAGCAGGATAGAAGCATCTAAAGCGGCGTATTCTAACTGAGAAGCTGATAGCTTACCTCCGAAATTGCTCGACTGTAGGCTCTTGTCAAGTTTGATTCCTAAAAATTCAAGAGCGAGGGATTGTAGATCGTGGTTTTTCTTGAGTCCCGATCGCAACACCTGGCTCGCTAGCATGACATCAAAAAATGGGCCAGACGGTCTAAGTCCAGCTATTTCTAGTACCTGCCAGTCGAACTTACCATTTTGAAATATTTTGAGCGCACTGCTGTTTAGAAGTGCTTTTAAAGGCGATAATTCGCGATCGGCAAAAGCAGCTAGATCGACAATTATTACTGGGCGTTGGGGAACAGCTATTTGGATGAGTCGGATGCGTTCCGTAAGTGGATCTAGCCCGGTGGTTTCTGTGTCTATGGCTATAACACGAGCTTTTATTAAAGGCGAGAGAACATCATTTAGTCTGGAAAAGTTTGTAATCAGCTCGTATTCCACAATAGGATTTGGGGCGAAGTGTGGGGAATTATTCATGGGAGTAGAGGGGTTTTAAAGTAATAGTTTTAGTCGTAAAATTGATAGAACTAGCAGAGATATTGGGGCAGACATTCGGTATTGAAGTCTAAGTTACATTCTTAATATTTATTTTGAAAGATACTAATAGTAATTTGTTGAAAGGTAAGTTGTGCTGTCCCCACTAACCAAACGGTATAGTGGGGAAGCAATCGTCTATTTTTTGTCTATTACGACTAGGTAGCTCTCAACAGTCACCGGGCGATCGCTCCCCCAAAATATTTCTAAGGGAAGTTCAATTTAAAATCCGTAATTGTAACCATCTTTCCTCTGCACGATTTGACAGCATTTGAAACTAATACCTTGAACTAATTTAGTGGCGGAAATATTGAAGGAGCCAGTTGTTCTGACTGCAACTCTTCCCATATATCTGCCAACCTTTTTCCCGTTGACGACAATCGCTTTGACGATATCCCCAGTTTTAAACCCTTTGACAGACTTGAATCTAGGAACATATCGATCGGGGAATCCAAACTTATCAGTCCGGCACATTTGTCGTGTTCCATGCCCCGTAGCTTTGATTAACAATGGTTTGTTTGTTAATAGCTTGAGTGAGTCAATTTTCCCCACGCAAGCCGCATCAATCCAATGCGTTTTAGGTAAGTTTAATCGGGTTCGATTAAACTTTGTCAATCCACCAGAACCAGTCGAAATAGGTAAGCCAGTTTCTTTGAGTTTGTTGAACAGTGCCCATCGGGTTGAATTGACTGCTGCTGCATCCTTGAGGGGACGTTTTGCTTGAGCAAGAATGCGCTTTAATACCTCCGGTTTTTTAGCTAGAAACTTCTCAATTGATTGAGTGCCTTTCTTTTGGTTACACTTGGAGCAGGCTAAACAAAGGTTAGAAATTCTGTTGCTACCACCGTTAGCTTTGGGGTGAATATGCTCAACTTGTAACGGCACATTTTCAAGACCGCAATAAGCACATTTTCGCTCCCATTTGTTAGGGTCGAACGGGGTATCGCTACCCCGAACTCCCATGCAAAACCGGACGTGATAGTTTCCCGTCAT
>NZ_JAUBRJ010000169.1:0-1767 GCF_036701805.1 Microcoleus sp. N3A4 | reverse complement strand
TCATCTTTATTTGGCAATTTTACTAGCTTTTTCATTTTAACCCTTTTTGGGCATACTCGCCAAAGTGAGATGCACCCTCTAGAAAAGCATCGCTCTCGAATTGTTAACTATGAGCAATTATCATCAGACAAGATTTGTTCGCCGAGGCTCGGGAGCGGTGGAATCGACTGTTAAACAAATAGATAGAAGGTTGAAAATTTCGGGAGCTCAATGGTTGAAAAAAAATGTCAATCAAATGCTAAAACTTCGTTGTGCTTACCTCAACGATCTCTTGGCTATTTGAGGCTTTTGCAAAACCGGGATGCTCCCAAATTAGCGAGATATTCAAAGCAATAGAGATAGCGATTCCCTCAACAGAAATAGAAGCGGCTATCCTGAAAACAAAAGCAAGAGAAAAACGGCATCGTGCGCTACCATCACAACTGGTAGTATGTTTAATCGTAGCAATGAGCTTATGGTCAAAAGACTCAATGCGGGACGTACTAAAGAATCTGATTGATGGACTTAATGAAGTCAGGTTGAAAACAGGTAAATATTGGAAAAATCCGTGCAAGGCAGCTATTACCAAAGCCCGAAAAAGATTAGGATGTCTTGTAATGAGCCAGTTATTTCATCAGTTGGTACGACCAATGGCTACAACTGAAACAGTAGGAGCTTTTCTGAATGGATTGAGAGTTGTAGCAATAGATGGAACCTGCTTAGACCTCCCCTCTGGGTGACGAAAATGCCAGAGTTTTTGGCCGTCCAGGTAGCCGTCCAGGTACAAGAGCTGCTTTTCCAAAAGCTAGATTAGTTATTTTAGTAGAAGCAGGAACACACTTAATATTTGATGCTTTAATATGCCCATACAAGATGGGAGAAAGAGTCAGAGCATTAAGGTTATTACGCTCAGTTACTAAAGAAATGTTGTTAATGTGGGATAGAGGTTTGCATTCATATGCGATGGTGTCAGCCACGCTCAGCAAGGGTTCTAGCTATTTAGGACGAATTCCGTCTCAGGTTAAATTCCTCAAGGAAACACAACTAGAAGATGGTTCTTACTTAAGTTTTATTAATCCCCCAGGCAAATTCAGAAAAAAAGGATTTAAACCCATCCAAATCAGAGTAATCGAGTACACGATTGAAAACTTAAATAATCCAACAGCAGAAATTAGATATCGTTTAATTACAAGTTTATTAGACTCTCAAAAATTCCCGGCAAAGTTATTGGCTGCCGAATATCATCAACGATGGGAAGTCAAAAATACAATTGATTAATTCAAAGTACATCTCGGGGAAAGAAAAACTCATGTTCGTTCTCAAAGACCAAGAGAAGTAGTACAAGAAATTTATGGTCTATTATTAGGACCGAAGAGCTGTGCGGTCATTAATTTGTCAAACAGCGCATAGTGCAGAAATTTCCCCATTAAGTATTTCTTTCACCGGTACATTACGAGTTATTCGTCGTGCTGTCCCCAAATTTCAGCGGCTAGAAGCACAATAAATCCCCTTTTTTTAACTTGGTTAAAATTGGAGATTCTTGATGCGACTTTGCCACAAAGAGTTGAGAGAAATAACCCAAGAGTTGTCAAAAAACCTGTTTCAAAGTTTAAATCCAAAAAAGTCAAACACAGAGGTACTGGAATAAAAATTAATTCTCCTGTTTTTAATATTTTAAAGCCTCCCAACCCTTAAGTAAACCGTATTGTTTTATAACCCACATTCCGCACCCCAAACTGGCACATAGTCGGATTGAGGGGGTAAAAGTGAATCACCCGAGACAAGGGT
>NZ_JAUBRJ010000059.1:0-51534 GCF_036701805.1 Microcoleus sp. N3A4 | reverse complement strand
CGTTCCTTGCACTTCTTGTTAGGTGCATGGCCAGTAGTCGGCATCTGGTTTACCGCTTTGGGTATCTCCACGATGGCGTTCAACTTGAACGGTTTCAACTTCAACCAATCGATTATCGACTCTCAAGGTCGTGTCATCAATACTTGGGCTGATGTCATCAACCGCGCTAACTTGGGTATGGAAGTGATGCACGAGCGCAACGCTCACAACTTCCCTCTCGATTTGGCTGCTGGTGAGACAACTCCCGTAGCAATGGTTGCTCCTTCCATCAACGGTTAATTTTTAACTTGAGATAAACAAAAAGCGCTCCTAGAAATAGGGGCGCTTTTTGTTTGGGAAAAAATATTTTTTTAGACTTTATTCTGCCTTCTTCCCTCTATCCGTTAAATCCGTTAAATCCGTTACCCCCGTTACCTCCATCCGTTGCCTTCCTTCTTCCTTTTTCCTTCTTCTTTCTTCCTTGATCCTTAAATTTTTTATGATTACTATAGAATATAGCCACTATGCCGATCGAGAGACTGTGACATACTCCCACACTAAATCTCATATTATGGTCTAGGATTCCAATAGTCGGATTCAGAATATGTTGGGCTTGCTATAAAGTGTTCGCTAGCAGCAATGCAATTGTGTCAATTCCAGAATCTAACCATAGACAAATGTAGCTGATCGGGAGTCGCTCCTCACCGTCCCAAGCGCTCTATCTGTAAGGAGAATTTGTATTATGAAAGATGGACAAGAAGTACGCCGCGTCTCCACAGCCGTCATTGCCGGTGTTTGCGGGTTGGCTTTAGTGGCGGGAGGGGGCATTGCCTGGTGGACTGCGAACCGTTCGCCAACCCCCCCAGACACGCAGTCTTCCGCTCAGACTAACCCTCCGGTGCTGTCCCCAAGTCCTGCGGAATCCCCTGCTGTAATTATCCCCGTACCCCCTCCAAATCCTGTACAAGCGCCGCAGGCTCAGACGCCGCAGGTTCAGACGCCGCAGGTTCAGACGCCGCAGGCTCTGGCTCCGCAGGCTCTGGCGCCAAAGTCGCCACAGCCAAAGCCTTTGCAGCAGACTGATTTCCAGACAGTGCAAGTCTACTGGGTTAAAGATGCGAGTGGTAAATTTGAGGGAGTTCCTACGAAAGTAGCTGTCAAACAAGCTGACAAGCCTGATGCAACTTTACAAGCTGCTTTTAACAGTTTGTTGACCGGGCCGAAGGATGCAACTGTTTCTAGCGAAATTCCTAGGGGGACAAAACTCCGGAGTTTGAGTGTCAAGAATGACGGAGTTTATGTAGATTTGTCGGCCGAATTTACTTCGGGGGGAGGCAGCACTTCGATGACTGGCCGGTTAGGGCAAGTTATCTATACGGCTACGAGTTTAAAACCGAATACCCCGGTTTGGATTTCCGTCGAAGGCAAGCCTTTAGAACTTTTGGGCGGCGAAGGTTTGGAGGTGGCTCAGCCGAGTACCCGCCAAAGTTTTGACAAAAATTTTCCCCTTTAGGAATTATGAGTGATTAGTTATCAGTGATTAGTCATTAGTCTGAAGGCAGAGATTAGGGATGGGAGCATCACAATGAGGGCTTTCACACTCCGTGCGAGCATCTTACTCGCGCTTAGATAAGGCTTTACTTTGCAGGATGCTCGCACTCCTAAAAAACGCTTTTTGCTCTCCTTGAAATGCTCCCAGTAGGGAGTAAAGATTGATAATTGATAACTCCTAACTAATGACTAATGACTAATGATTGATGACTCATTTTCAGTGCTTGGTAGTCAGGCTAAATGCCCGAAAGTGGAGGGCTTGCTGTTCTATCCGGGTGGCAAGCCGATCGCACACCATATTACACAGCTCGAAAATTAACTCGTCTTGCACCTTATAATAGGCTGAAGTCCCTTCACTCCGGCGAGTGAGGATACCAGCTTGGAGCATGAGTTTTAGGTGCTTAGAAACATTGGCTTGACTTGTTTGAGTAGCTTCCACCAACTCTTGCACGCATTTTTCGCCGTCGCGAAGCAAGTTCAAAATTCGTAAACGCATTGGCTCGCTCAAAATACTGAAATACTCAGCAACTTGTTGCACAACCTCTTGCGGGACAGGCTGGGATGACTTCATCAAACTCACCGGAGAGAAGTGATCGGGAAATATTAGCATTTATTCCATAACAATAAAGTAATCTTTCAATCCGGATTAATTCGCATCAACACTTGACCGTATTCGACAGGTTCGCCATTTTGAACTAAAATTTCCATCACTTGACCGGACACTTCATCAGCATCGATCTCGTTCATCAGCTTCATCGCTTCGATAATACAGACTGTCTGGCTGACCTTGATGCGATCGCCCACATTCACAAAAGGCGGCTCGTCGGGGGCAGCAGCGCGATAAAAGGTTCCTACCATCGGCGAGATAATTGGCACCCATTTCGGATCTACAGAAGCTGGTAAGGCAGCAGGGGCGGCGGCAGGGGCCTCAGCCAGAGCAGATCCTGCATTTTGGTCAACAGCAGGAGGTGACGCTAAGGTGGGGCTAGCAACAGCACCCAACGCGATCGGAGCGACTGTCGCCGCGGCAGCAGGGAGCGCAGCAGCGGTTCCTGGTGAACTTGCCAGAACGCCTTTGCGTACTGTCAGTTCAAGATCCCCACTTTTTAACGTCAGTTCCGAAATGCCAGTTTTGTCTAAAACAGTTAGCAGTTCGCAAAGCTGGTTTAAGTCTAGTTGCACAGCAGATTCAAGGGTAATTGAGAATTGAAAATTGAGAATTGAAAATTGAAAAATTGAAAAATTGAAAAATTCGGCGAAGCTAGGATAATTCACCGAGTTTGGAGGCAAAAGGGATAGTTTTCAAGCTGTGAGCGATGAGTGTTGAATTTTGACTTCTTTAACTTATAACTCAGAACCAAAAACTAAAAACTCCCTTTTCCTCCGTTATTTCTACTCTCGGCCGAGGTACTTGTCTTCACGAGTATCAATCCGAATCCGTTCTCCAATGGAAATAAATAGAGGCACCATAACCTGAGCTCCGGTGGAGACGATCGCGGGTTTGCTGCCACCGGTGGCAGTATCTCCTTTGACTCCGGGATCGGTTTGCATCACTTCCAAGACTACAGAGTTTGGCAGTTCCACTTCCAGGATTTGGTCGTTCCAGCGAAGGATGTTGACTTCCATCCCTTCATTGAGGTACTTGACACGATCGCCTATTTGCTTGGCACTGAGGCGACTTTCCTCGTAGGTTTCCATATCCATAAAGACGAACTGGTCGCCCTCTTTATAGGTATGCTGCATTGCGCTCTTTTCCAGGTTGGCTTGAGGCATAGTCTCGCCCGCCCGGAAGGTTTGTTCTACTACGTTTCCGGTTTGGACGTTTTTTAATTTTGTCCGCACGAAAGCCGAGCCTTTTCCGGGCTTGACGTGGAGGAATTCGATAACCCGCCACACGCCGTTATTCCATTCAATTGAAACACCTGGTCGAAAGTCGTTACTGGAGATCATATAAATTTTTGCGGGCAATCCCGTCGCCTTGCCGGCACGGGGGAACTACAGTCAGTCGATTTTAGATTTTAGATTTTAGATTTTAGATTTACTCCACAGATGAATTTGGGAGATTGAACCTTGGTCTAAAATTTTGATCTCTCCACGACAGGAGTCTGGGGATTGTATCCGTTTTTGAGCGGGTCAGGTTAAAGCCGCAGTCTAGCTGACGGCATCAAAAAGCAATTGGCATTTTATTTTACCGTTCAAAGGGAGCAAGTGCTTTACGGAAATGTTAATGGCAGTTGTCAGTTGGCAGTTGTCAGTTGACTGTTGACTGTTGACTGTTGGCTGTTGGCTGTTGTGTCAACCCCACTCCCCCGGGCGAAGGAACAGACACTTTAGATGGGTAGCAGCTTAGAGGGCGGGCAGCGCTGTGGGAAGATAATAGAGGCAATAAAAGTTAAAGTTATGTTGCATTGGCCTAATTTCTCGATCGATACGTGCAAGCGCTGGGTCAAAACCGTCGCTTTAGCGCTCTTGCTGTTCACTCTCGGACTGAGTTTCAGCGCAGTCTCCCATGCCAAACGCCCCAGCAGCAGTATGCCTGCAGGAAATGCGATTACCGACGGCCGGGCGCTGCTGCGCTTGGCTTTACCTATTGACAATCAGACTGTGCGAGAGTTGCAAATCAGTCTCGAAGACATTGGCAACCACATACGATCTAAACGTTGGGGCCCCATTAGCAGCGATGTCAGCAAGGCTTCCAGGATTCTCAACCTTCGGGAATCTGACCTTTTAGAGAGTATTTCCGACGCCAAAAAGCCGGAAGCTGAGGTGCTAGTTGCAGGAGTCAAGGACGGAATTGCTCAACTGGAAAAGGCTGTTGAGGCTAAAGACAGGGACAAAGTGATTGACTTGAAAGCCACAATCCTAGGTTCGGTAGGCGAAATCGAAGAGTTGATGGTGACAAAGTTTCCGTTTGAAGTGCCGGCAAAGTATGCTAATCTGCCTCAATTGAAAGGGCGGGCTACTGTGGTTGTACAAACGGAAAAAGGGGAAATTACTTTTGTGGTTGACGGCTACAGCGCGCCTGTGACTGCTGGTAATTTTGTGGATTTGGTCGATCGAGGTTTTTATGACGGTTTGCCGTTTATTCGATCGGAAGAATCCTACGTTTTGCAAACGGGAGACCCCGAAGGCAAGGAAGTCGGTTTTATTGATCCAGCTACTGGCAAATACCGGAATATACCGCTAGAAGTGCTCGTCAGGGACGAAAAAGAACCTATTTACGGGATTACTCTAGAAGATGCGGGGCGTTATCGCGACGAACCTGTTTTGCCTTTTTCTGCTTTCGGTACTGTGGCAATGGCCCGTACTGAAACTGACCCAGATAGCGGTTCTTCTCAGTTTTTCTTTTTCTTGTTTGAGCCTGAACTGACGCCCGCCGGTCTGAATTTGTTGGACGGCAGATATGCTGTTTTTGGTTACATGATTGAAGGAAAAGAAGTTTTGGAGCAACTGAAGCAGGGAGACAAGATTCTATCTGCTAAAGTAGTTAAAGGAATCGAAAATTTGGTGCAACCTCAAGTTTAATTAATGACAGCGATTGAAATCGCTGCTTGTCAAAAGTGAAGGCGATTGAAATCGCTTCTGCACACACAAAGCCCGCCTCTGCGGGCTAAAAAAATCTAGAGTGACGGCGATTTAAATCGTTTTGAAATCACTTTTGCACAGACAAAGCCCGCCTCCGAGGGCTGGAAGAATAGATAATTTTTATAGTTTCGTTATTGAGAGCGGAAATTTAATCGAGAATATGGCAATTTTAGAATTTTTATTGGTAATTGGTTTGGGCGGATTCGCAGGCTTGCTGATTGTAAATAATATCAATGAAAGCAAGCAAAAGCGACAGTTAGATGAGGCTTTTTATCAGTTGTTGGAAACTCAAAACAGTCAGGTTTCGCTGATTCAACTGGCCGCTAATGCTAGGGTTGAGGCTGAAGTTGCTCAGCAGTATTTGAATCGGCAAGTTAAGATTTTTTCGGCGATTTTAGAGGTAGATGATGAAGGGGATACTTTTTATAGGTTTCCTAGGTTGCGCTTGCCGCCGAATTCGGGTAAGGAATGGTAATTGGGAAGTCATTAGTTATTAGTTATTAGTTATTGGGAATGGGAACCAACAAATAACAACTGACGAATGAATCAGAATGTAAATATAGGATGCCCGACTTTTTCAACAAGTCTGGTATCCTATATTCTATTTATTTAGATTGAGTTATATAGCAATCCTAAATGATTTGCTTGCATTATACGCGAGCTTTCTGGCTCGCACTGCAAGGATTCTGGTCTCGCTCGATTTTGCGACTGATGCGAGGATTGCTATATCAAATCAATTATAATCGGAATTATTATCTCTCTCTTCTCTTCCTCCGTGCCCTCTGTGGCCTCTGCGGTTAAATCATTCAAAAACAACCGCAAACGATATTACATAAAATCAAATATAATATTATCAAATTAATAAAAACTCTCTTTCCCCTCTGCAATTAATTCAAAATTATGCTGATTAAAGATATCGGCGAACAAGGTCTTTTAAGAATATTGCAAAAATTCTGCCCCGCAGAGATAGTGGGTGATGATTGCGCTGTCATGCCTACAACTCCCAACCAATCTCTCGCTATCACTACAGATATGTTGGTGGATGGAGTGCATTTTAGCGATCGAACTACGGGGCCTTATTACGCAGGATGGCGCGCCGCAGCCGCGAATTTGTCGGATCTGGCAGCTATGGGAGCAAGGCCTCTGGCGGTGACTGTAGCCCTCGCTGTGGCGGCGGATACGGCTGTGGAGTGGGTTGAAGAGTTTTATCGGGGGATGACGGCTTGCTTGCAAGAATATGATACGCCGATCGTCGGTGGCGATGTTGTGCGATCGCCCGTGGTGACGGTGGCGATTACGGCTTTCGGACAGGTTGAGCGCGATCGTACCATTAGTCGGTCAAATGCGCGATCGGGCTGGGCGATTGTGGCTACGGGTGTTCACGGGGCCTCCCGCGCGGGATTAGAATTGCTGTTAAATCCAGAATTCGGGCAAAATCTTACAGAAGTCGATCGATCTTCTTTAATTCTCGCTCACCAGCGCCCTAAACCGAGGCTGGACGTTTTGCCGGTGGTTTGGGAAATTTTAGATTCTGCGGGTGAGTTTTCCATCGCCGGAATGGACAGCAGCGACGGTTTAGCAGATGCGATTATTCAAATTTGTCGGGCTAGCGGTATTGGCGCAAAAGTCTATTGGACAAAAATACCAATTCCCGATATTTTCAGCAAAATTGTATCAACCGAAAAAGCTTTAGATTGGGCATTATACGGCGGGGAAGACTTCGAGTTAGTGCTGTTTTTGCCGATCGCAAATGCTAAATTATTAGTCGAAAAAATTGGTAATGGTGCTGCGATTGTGGGAACAGCTACGGAGAGCACCGATATTTGGTTGACTGATAGCAGCGGGATTTATCCTGATGCGGGGTTAAAGGTCGATCGAGGATTTCAACACTTCTGAATTATCTCTTACTCCGCATATGCGGACTTGGTTTGTGTAGGCGCGGTTTCAACCGCCTGGTTTTTGCCCGTTACAGATTTTGGGCCAGCGAACCGCTGACCGAAAGCATCCAGAATACAAGCACCCGGATTCATCCCTGAAAAAATAAAAAACCTGTATCCGATAAAGGAGCCCCCGAATTTATCCGTTAAACAAGCCTCCGAATTTATCCGTGAGGTCAATGCTTCAATTCTTTAATCTAAAATCTAAAATCTAAAATCGATTGACTCTGTTCTTGTAGGCAGTAGCCAGATAATTTTGAGTTTGCGTCCATTTTTCGCTTCCTGGTTCCCGATTATTTAAAACTATTTGATAACCTGTAATGGCAATTTCAATATTGTTAGCTCTATTACCGCTGGGAAAGTCACTAATATGAACACTCAAATTTTCAATCAGGCTGATAATTGAGCTAATTGTTTCTGAGTTTTCGCCGTCAATTAACTTCTGGGCTACTTCCTGTAAAATCTCGGCAAAACGGGCATTGAGGAGATGTTGCCGTTGTTCGAGCATGGGGTAAATTACTGCAATATCGCTATTACTATCTTGTTCGGCTCGCAATAATTCTAGGAAAAAGTTTGCATACTCTTGGAAATTTTCACTTTCAGAGTTATTGCTATCTCCGTCATCGTTCATATCGATGAGTGGCGCTAGGTAACTAGCTAGATGTCGGAGGAATTTAGCGCCATTTTCCCCTCCTTGTTCTGCTAAGGTTGATGCTACTAACTCGCAAGTTTCCATAAATTCGCGATCGAGTAATTCTGAGTTATCCTGTAATATCTGCGCTTCCTCTCCGTTGGGGGAATTCAGCAGGGTGTGAATTAATTGCAGATAGGCTTGAGCGCGGTTTTCTTCCATTGTGAGGAGTTGTGAATAACACCGGGATTTATTTTATCATGATTGGTGGGTGGCCAGAAACCGGGTTTTTGCGAGAATATTTGGTTACAGGCGAAGATTCTGGAAAAAACCCGGTTTCTTTGGTTGTGCGTAGAAAGAATGGACTCGGCGGTTTCAATCGCCGAATCATCTATTACAATTGATTTGGATCGATTCCCATTTCTCGGAGTCTTGATTCTAAAGCTTGCGATCGCGATCGTTCTTGTTCCAATAAAGCTTCTGTGTCAGTCGCTCTTTGCTCTGCTTGCTGAGCTTGTTGCTCGGCTTGTTGTCGCAGTTGCTCGGCTTCAATAGCCCGCGCTTGGGCCTGTCGTCGCAGTTGAGCGAGTTCCACAAAACTCATAAACGCTTCTCCATCAGGGCCGAACATTTCCAGTCCCGTTTCAGATAATTGGAACCGCACGCCCAGTCTGGGGCTGATCCAACCGTCTATTTGTTCGATCGCTTCTAATTCTTCCTCTTGACGTTGCCATCCTGTTAATTCTAATGTTTGTGGGTCGTACAAATAGTATTCTTCCACACCATAACGTTCGTAAAATTTGAACTTTTTAATCATCGGAGCAGGCCGATTTCCGGGCGACCAAATTTCAAACACGACTTGTGGCGAAATATTATCTTCATTCCACTGTTGATAGGAACCACGATAACCTTTTGGTCTACCAAAAACTACCATCACATCTGGTGCTTGGCAAAGTTTATTATTTCCTTCAACGGGATACCAAAGTAAGTCGCCGGCGACAAAAACATTCGGGTCATTCGCAAACAATAGTTCAGAATTTTCTTTAATCCAAACGATTAATCGAAACTGCTCCGTATTATCTGACATTGGTTCGCCGTTATCGTCGGGGTAGATGATATTTTGTTTGTCGGGAGATTGCAGTTGTGTAACCATTGCTGTTTCCCCAAATTCAATGGTAATTTTATTTTATTGTAAATGATATCAATCAGATTTTGTGTGTTTAGACGCGATTTCAATCGCCGAATCATTCCTAACGCCTAGATAATGCTACTTTGGGCATTAATCTATCCAAAATTTGCTCGATCGCAATTACTGTCCAATCAATATCAGCTTCTGTGGTTTCTCGTCCTAGAGTTAAGCGAATTCCACCAACTGCACCGATTTCGTCATATCCCATTGCTAATAATATCGGACTGGGAGTTAGTTTGCCGCTGCTACAAGCGGAACCGGAACTAATGCCAATTCCGGCTAAGTTTAGCTGTCTCACCAAAGTTTTGCCTGTGATTCCCCCTGTATCTCTCTTTTGGTAAGGGCGGGAGGAAGGGGAGACGATGCAAAAACTGACGTGGTGCGGCAGGCGATAATATCGATCGCCCGTTGGTACTAAACTGGGTACGTGGGATAATCGGTCAAAAAGCCGATCGCGCAATCCAATTAACCTCGGCGTTTCCACATCTATTTCCTGCAAAGCTAACTCCGCCGCCACCCCAAAACCGACGATTGCCGGCAGCGCTTGCGTCCCGGAACGCAGTTTCAATTCTTGGCCGCCACCGCCTAACATTGGCACTAATTCTACTCCTTGACGCACGTAAAGCGCCCCCGCACCTTGCGGCCCGTAAAGTTTGTGACTGGAAACCGAAAGCAAGTCTACGGGCAATTTCTGCACGTCAATCGGCAGCTTGCCGGCAACTTGAACTGCATCGGTATGAAACATGATATTGCGATCGCGCGCAATTTGTCCTAATGCCTCAATTGGTTGCAGCGTCCCAACTTCGCTTTGTCCGTAAATGATTGAAATTAACACTGTATTCGATCGCAGCGACTCTTGCAAATCCAAAGGGTGAATTCGCCCAAATTTATCCACCGGTAAGCGCGTCACTTCCCATCCCAAATGTTCTAGTTGTCGCGCTGGTTCTGCTACTGCGGAATGCTCTACGCTGGAGATAACGATATGCTGCGGCTTTGTATAAAGACGGGCAATTCCCATTATTGCCAAATTGTCCGCTTCAGTGCCGCCGGAAGTAAAAATCATCGATTCCGGTAGCGCGTTAATCAAGCTAGCAACCTGCATTCTCGCTAATTCTAAAGCTGTCGCCGCCCTTTGTCCCCACTCGTGCAAGCTAGAAGGATTTCCCCACTGCTGAGTCAGGGCTTTTTGCATGGCTTGAATCGCTTCTGGGCGTGTGGGCGTGGTGGCACTATAGTCGAGGTAAATTTGCATGATTTTAATGAGTTAGTTGTTAGTTGTTAGTTGTTAGTTGTTAGTTGTTGTTGGTTATTGGTTGTTGGTTATTGGTTATTTGTCAAGAGTCTGTGGGTGGTTTGCTTTTGGGTATTTTCTTAATTTTCAACGCTTGAGTATTTGCTTTGCTTTGAATTGAGTTTAGGTAAGCGTTGAGTTTGGGAGATACTTCGTCTATTAAAGGTTTTATGCGCTCGATTTGCTCGGTGGTTAACAGGTGTCGGGCACAAGCTAATCTTAACCAGTGTCTTGTTTCATGCAGTGACCCCCTGGCTATTTTGATAAAACGTTGATTATCATTGTAGTTATACCGCCCATTCCCCTCGGCAATATTAGCACCAATACTATCGACTGACCTAACCAATTGTTGCCCCACTGTATTTTTAGCAAAGAAATCCCAGGATTGAACAATCAACCAAACTTCATTAGAAATTTGCTCTGCTAATTGATAAACCTGCAACTCTTGAAACCTAACCATACATTTAAAATTTGAACATTGAACAATTATAACATCTTCCAAAAAAAAAGCACAACTAACCAATAACAACTAACCAATAACAACTAACCCATAACAACTAACCCATAACAACTAACCCATAACAACTAACCCATAACAACTAACCCATAACAACTAACCCATAACAACTAACCAATAACAACTAACCCATAACAACTAACCAATAACAACTAACCCATAACAACTAACCAATAACTGATGACTAACTTCCTGGTTTGCAGACGTTGTAGTCTTCGTGCGACAACACTTTTTGGGGAATTAAGAAAGTGCCGCAATCTTCACAAAGCATTCTGTAGTTGCGCGTTACAGGAATACTGATTATCAAACGGTTGTGACGCAGGCGTTTGCCGCCGAAATCTCTGTAATTCTTATTTTCGCCCAAAGCTGCTATAATTGTGCGGGCTTTAGTGACTACGTGGTCGGGCAGACCTCTGAGATCGATGATATCTCTAGCAAATGATGCTTCCCTCTCTTGTTTTTTGGTTTGTTTTTCTGTCAGCACTACTTCAACGTAATGCTGCTGCGCCACCAACTCTTGGCTGCAGCGATGGCACGCTTTACCATATCCTTTGTGACCGCACGGAAAAATTCTTTTTCTTTTAGCCATAAAGCAGCGGTATCGGGTTTGACCCACGCCCCTGAATGCTGCTACCCTACCAGTGATGCTTCCGGCATCGAGGCAGTCCTACAAGACGCAAAATCTATTCCCTTGCATAAATTTAATGGGTTCTAAGTTTACTTTATCGAATATATTTGAACTGTGGGTGAGCCAATAACCTCAATAATTTTAAATTTTTGTGACTGTATTTTATTATCATTTACTGGGTTTGTGTTGTGCTGGGTTGCTGGGGATCAGTCTGGCGGGCTGCGGACAAACAAAGCAAGACGTGCAGAATTTACCTCCCACTCCGGCTCCGCTGCCTCAAGACCCGTTGTTGCAAGTATACTTCAATCAGTCGATCGCTTCGAGTTATACAGAGCCTTACCGCCAGCAAACTAGACCTGGAGATGATTTAGAAAAGTTGGTCGCTTTTGCGGTAGCTAATGCTGGATCGACGGTAGATGTAGCGGTTCAGGAGTTTCGCTTGCCCGGTATTGCCCAAAAGATGGCCGATCGGCAGCGATCGGGAATTAAAGTTAGATTAATTGTCGAACATCTGTACAGTCGCCCCCCTGGCGATTTTACAGCCCAGGAGTTGGCGAAATTACCCGAAAGAGAGCGCGATCGCTACAGCGAATTTGTCCAACTTGCCGATACTAATAAAGACGGCAAATTGAGTGCCGAGGAAATCAAGCAAGGCGATGCTTTGGTAATTGTCAAGGATGCCGGGATTCCTGTAATTGACGATACTGCTGACGGCAGTAAAGGCAGCGGTTTGATGCACCACAAATTTGTAGTAATTGACGGCAAAACAGTAATAGTAACTTCTGCCAATTTTACAACAAGCGATATACACGGCGATTTCAAAACAGCAGCAAGTCGCGGCAATGCGAACAATTTACTGAAAATAGAAAATGCTCAATTAGCGCAACTATTTACTCAAGAATTTAACATCATGTGGGGCGACGGGCCCGGAGGCAAACCCGACAGCAAATTTGGCATCAAAAAGCCGTTCCGTCAAGTACAAAAAGTGAGAGTAGGGAATGCGACTGTTGCGGTGCAATTTTCGCCGACTTCCAAGATTTTGCCTTGGGAAAAAAGCGTTAACAGTTTGATTAACAAAACCTTGGGTAGTGCGAAAAAGTCGGTTGATTTGGCACTGTTTGTATTTTCGGCTCAACGGTTGTCAAATACTCTGGAAATTGAAGCTAGGCGGGGAGTTGCGGTGCGAGCTTTGATTGAGTCTAATTTTATTTATCGCTCTTACAGTGAAGGTTTGGATATGATGGGTGCGACTTTCATGGAAGATTGCCGGTTAGAATCTGACAATCGCCCTTGGAGAAAGCCGCTGACTGCGGTGGGAGTGCCGCTGTTACCGATGGGCGATCGCCTGCACCACAAGTTCGGCGTTGTGGACGGCAAAACGGTGCTTACAGGTTCTCACAACTGGACTGAGGCGGCAAATCACGGGAATGACGAGACGCTGCTGGCGATCGATAGTCCCACAGTTGCGGCCCATTTTGAGCGGGAGTTCGATCGGCTTTACAAAGGTGCTGTCTTGGGAATTCCCGCCCGAATTAAACAGAAAATTGACGCTAAGAAAAAAGAGTGCGATTCGCTACAAGCAGCATCAAAATCTGCGATCGCTAAACCTCAAATTGCTGGTAAAAATTTAATTAATTTGAATGCCGCGACTCAGGAAGAATTGGAAACTTTGCCTGGGGTTGGCCCGAAGTTAGCCGAGAGAATTATTGCAGCGCGGGAAAAGCAGCCTTTTGGGTCGTGGGAGGATGTGGAAAGGTTGGAAGGAGTCGGAAACAAGACTCTAGACAAGTGGCGCGATCGAGTAACTTGGTAGTTATATAGCGGTTCTCAAGTAAGTGAGGTACGTAGTCGATGCTCTAGCCCTCTTAATTGTGCTTATGTAGTTAAGTGAGGTAAGCACCGCCATCAACTCCCATTACCAATTAATACTCATACCTCATCTACCTGAGAAAGGCTATACTAATTCTCAAAACTCATGCAATAGTATATGTAGGGTGCGTCGCCACCATTAAATCTTAAATAATATCCACAATCTTTGAGCGACGCACCGATGCAGAATATTTCAGCAAACAAACCCACACTCATCATTGTTGCTTTCTGGAGGTGAGAATTGGTATTACAGCGTATTCCCGGTTTGTAAAGTGTAGGGACACGGCAGTGCCGTGTCCCTACAGGGAAGCTCACGATAGGCGGGTGTACTTCATAAATGTGGAATCTGCTGTAAGTTCGGACTCAGGACTTCAGTCCTTTCTTATCAAACTCTATAAGCTGTTCGGCATTTAAATGAGGATAGTAGGGTGCGGAGCGTAATAAGCGTTTCCCATGTATAGTAAGTGTTCTAGCTGACGCACCTTACCTGGATCGTTAATGGTTTAAATGCTCCACAGCTTATTAGAGAGTGTAAAATTAATTTCGTAGGTTGGGTTTCGTTTCTCAACCCAACCTACACTATCAACTAAGCAGAAAGTGTAAAATTAATTCACAGAACTCAAACCGGAGCGCGGATAAATATGTCTCAGTCTGTTTTACCTGTTTCGGAAAACGATCGAGTTGATGCTTCGCCAACCTTAACTTTTGAAGAATATCTTGTTTATGAGGGAGAACCTGACGTTCTCTACGAACTTCACAGGGGAAAATTAATACCGATGGCAGCAGCAACGGCTTTACACGCAAGCATCTGCGAATTCTTAGTTTATATATTGCAGCGTTACTTAGCTGAACGCAATCTCGATTTGGTGGCAAAAACCAATGTGGGAGTGAGAACGGAAGAGAATTCCTCGCGCATTCCTGATGTGATTGTTTGTACTCAAAGTCTTTGGGAACAACTGCTTGCTAGACCCGGTGCTGGTGTCTTCGATTTAGATGAAACGCCAGTGTTAATTGTTGAAGTTGTCAGCCAAAACGAGCGTCAAGATTACGTGACAAAAAGAGCAGAATACGAAAATGCTGGAGTACCGGAATATTGGATGGCAGACCCGAAACCTAACCGGACTAGAGTGAGAGTTGTAACTTTGCCAGAAAATGAAACTGCTTACGAGCAAGCGAATTTTGTCCCTGGGCAAAACATCGTGTCTTTGCAGTTTCCCGATCTAGTTTTATCAGTAGATCAAATTCTATCTCCCCCACTTGTCGAAGATTTAATCAGACAAGAACAATCTCGATTGCAGCAAGCTGACAGACTGGCGGCACGCTTGCGGGAGATGGGAATAGACCCGGATGCTATTTAGCAGTAAAGTGCGTTGCGCTTGCCGCGCAATGCACTTTACGGGCATTACTCGTTACCAAACTATTCTTGGGAACCAGTTAATAAAATTCAGTTATTGTGGAACAGGCATCTTGCCTGTTCAACGAGAAATCAAGTAATGGGATGAAAGTAAAATGCTGCGGCTAACACGATATATGTTGCTAAAAGCAGCACTCCTTCGAGCCAATTAGAGCGCCCGTCGAGACTGATTAGATTGGCAATTGTCACTGCGATGGCAACTGCAACTACTTCAAACGGATTGAAGTTTAAATCCATCGGCTGATGAATCACTAATCCGATAATCACCAACACCGGCGCTACCAGCAAAGCAACTAGCAAACTAGAACCCATCGCGACAGAAACTGACAAATCCATATTGTTTTTCATCGCAACTCCCACCGCAGTTACATATTCGGCCGCGCCGCCAACAATCGGCAACAGAATTACCCCTGTAAACAGCGGCGTCAATCCCAATCCTTTGGTAGTTTCTTCGACAACGCCAACGAAAATTTCAGATTCAAAAGCAACGGCAACTGTTGAAGCCACTAGCACCCCTATCCACAGCCACAAATTCGGTTTGTGTGCAGTAGATTCATCGGTATTTTGAGGATTTTCTGACTCTAGTTCTAGTAAGCCGACTTCGTAAAGATAGCTGTGAGTTTTTAAGGAAAATAGCAGAGTTAGAGCGTAAACTGCAATTAGGACGATCGCAGTTATTAAGGAAAGATTCTGAATGGCTGCGGGATCGACTCCATTAGAGGTATAAATTACCATTGTCGGCAGCAGAATTGCAATCACTGCTAGAGTCATGGTGGAACCGTTCACCCGCGCGATAATTGGCTTAAATTCTTGTTCTTTGTAGCGGATTCCTCCTAGCAGCATGGAAAATCCCATGACTAAGAGCAAGTTGCTGATAATTGTGCCGGTTATGCTGGCTTTCACAATGTCAATTAAACCGGCTTTCAGGGCAACTATGGCAATAATTAATTCTGTAGCATTGCCGAAGACTGCATTTAATAAGCCGCCTATGGAGGGGCCTGTAACGATCGCCACTTCTTCTGTTGCTGTGCTCAACCAAATCGCCAGAGGTATAATGCCTAAAGCGGATGTGATGAAAACTGCGAGGGAGCCCCAGTGCAAATACTCAGCGGCAATGGAAATGGGGATGAAAATTAATAATGCTATGGACAGAATTTTTTTGATTGACATAAGAACTCGGATGGTGTAAGAAATTGTGAGCTTTAGTTGTCGGGGCGATCGCAAAGTTGATTTTACACTATGCAACTATTCTCTGACAATTCCGGCGGCAGGTGCGATCGATAATTGGGAATTTTTAACCGCAGATGCACGCAGATCGAGGCAGATTGAATATAATAGAATTATATCGACATCGGTGAAAAGATATGTCTCAATCTGTAGTGCCAGTTGTTGAATCAAAGCAAATTGATACTTCACCCACCTTGACCTTTGAAGAATACCGATTTTATCAAACTGATTCCGAGCTACAATATGAACTGTACAAAGGCAAATTAATTTCGATGCCAACCGCAACAGTTTTACATATCAAAATTTGCGAATATTTAGTTTACAAATTACAGCGTTACCTAGCTGAACGCAATCTTGACTTAGTAGCAAAAACAAGTTTAGGAGTGAGAACAGAAGAAGATACATCTCGGATTCCTGATGTAGTTGTTTGCACTCAAAGTCTTTTGGAACAAGCAGCAGCTAGACCAGGTTCTGGTATCCTCGATTTTGAGGAAAAGCCGCTGTTAGTGATAGAAGTAGTGAGTCAAAATCGGCGCGCCGATTATGTGATTAAACGAGCAGAGTACGAACTAGCTAACGTGCCAGAATATGTAATTGTTGACCCTACACCTAACAAGGAACTGGTGCGAGTTTTAGCCTTTCCTGAAGGTGAAGACATCTATACACAAACAGATTTTGTGCGGGGGCAACAAATGGTGTCTGTAGTATTTCCCAATCTGACATTATCAGTGAATGAAATACTGTCTCCGCCATTAGTTGAAGGGTTGATTAAAGCAGAACAAGCTCGGTTCCTGGAACTCGAGCAGCAAGCTGCGGTGGAGCGCCAACGGGCTGATGAACAGCGCCAACGGGCTGAAAGATTGGCGGCGAGGTTGCGAGAATTAGGAGTAGATCCCGATCGCATTTAGGAGCTTGGATGACAAAGATGTTATGAGTTAGTTGTATCAAATCCCCGCTTCATCGGAATTATTCAGATATCTCTTCTCTTCACCTGCGTGAATCCGCGTCAATTCTTTGTCATCTGCGGTTCATAAATTCTCTTTTTTTAACCGCAGATACAGGCAGATTAACACAGATTAACGCAGATGAGTTAGATATATAGATCGGGTTTGATACTGTGCAACTATTCCACCCAACGCACCCGAACAAAATGAGCTTCGCGTCCCCAGAAGTCGTGACTTACAGTAATATCAACAACACTCAAATTAAACGGAATAGCAGTTGTGACGTACCGCTGAGCCAGAGCTCCCAAATCAGGAGCTAACTGAGCCGCCGCCGCTGCTGCTGCACCCAAACCCAAAAGTTGTAAAATCGGCCCTCGCGGTAAGGCTAAATTAATGCCAACAGCAAGTCCAGCAGTCAGTAGCATTGCCACCGACAAATTAGTGCCGCAGCGGGGATGCACAGCCAAATCCCACTCTCCACTGGCGATTCGATACAAAGCTGATTGTACGGCATCCCTCAACTGCGAAGTATTAACGCGGCCGTAGAGATAAAATCCTTGGTCTGTGGACATCCCGCCCAATAACTCATTATCGGCTCTTGCTGTCGCCGTACCGCCAGATTGGCTGAGTACCCAAACAGTTGCGTGTTCCAAAGCATGAACTTGGCGCAAAGTCAAGACTTCCTTCAAACCCGGCACAAAATCGAGTTGTCGCAACAAGTCGGCATCTTGAGTCGGTTGCGGGGCAAAGTCGAAGGGAAACTGGCCGGGGCGCCCGGAATCAGAAGCAGTAGTTGTCATATCAAAACGCCTCCATTAAGTCGATATTTAAGATTAGCAATTCGGTTGAGAAAAAGTATGTCAAAAATTATCAATAGTTTTGACTTTAAAACCTAGCAAGGGCAGATTTTGTGCAAAAATCGTTAGCCCTCAATCTGCCCTTAATTAGCTGGATAAAAATAAACAATGTCATTGTTCGCTGTGCGTCGCAATCTCAAAGCGCAAGCGAATTGCTTCACACAGCGAACAATGACATGACCGCGTTTATTTATGTCCGACTACTTACTAACCGATCGCACTTATTCCCAGTTTATCGTTCGACCCGCTGGCCGTCGCGGAACACTCCCGGAAACCGCCGGCCTCTGGTATCGATAATTGTCCCTTTGCCGTGAGGCAATCCCTTGCGTAACTCTCCCTCATAGCGGATACCGTTGGAGAACGAACAGCGACCCTTGCCATCGAGTTCTTGACTGTAGAACTGTCCCGAACACCGGCTGCCGTCAGCGCGGGTGAACGAGCCCGTACCTAAAGGTTTGCCCCCTAAAAATTGACCGACAAACCGATCGCCGTTAACAAAAATGAATTGCCCCTGTCCAGTCGGCACGCCTACTTTTCGATCGAGAGAAAACGGCCCTACATAGCGATCGCCATTAACAAAAATAGCTGTCCCGGAGCTGATTTTGCCATCTCGGAATATGCCCTCGACGCGGGCATCGTCCTTAAATATAAATTGTCCTCGACCGTTTGGTTTACCCAGACGGAACTGCCCTTCATATCGATCGCCGCTGGAATATACGTATACCCCCGTGCCACTGGGCAAACCGTTAACGAACTGTCCGATGTAGCTATCACCGCTGTCATAATCGCACCTGACCCTACCTGTAGCGATACTTGGCACACACTGACCGGTTTTAGCTTCTGTTCCTTGCGCCATTAAGGGAAACGGATAAGTGGCATCACTACCAATTCCCAACACTGATGCAACTAATAAAGCGATTCCACTGGTTTTAAAACGGGAAATCATTAATCAACTTTCTCCTATGCGCTGTTAGATATTATTTTCTTCTGTCCTTTGCCTTTTGTCCGATTTGTTGTCAAAAGTTGCCTGAAAACCTCAATTTATCCTTTACGAAAGTCCGGGCTTGCCGTTGCGAAATACCCCCGGAAAGCGCCTGCCGCTAGCATCGATCATCGTTCCGACACCGTGAGGCACTCCCTTTCGCAATTCTCCTTCATAGCGCGTACCGTTGGGGAAAGTGCAGGTGACACTAGCGTCAAGTTCTTGATTGAAAAACCTGCCGGAACAGCGAGTGCCGTCTACGCGCACCAATACCCCCGGGCCAAAGGGCGAGCCTGCAAAGAATTGTCCTTCGTAGCGATCGCCGTTCGAGTAAAAAAATTGACCCCGCCCTGCGGGTTGGCTGCTAATGGCATTAGTCTGAATGTTCCTGACAACTGCGAAGTCTCCGACGTAGCGCTCGCCGTTGGGGAAAACGACCGTCCCAGACCTCATTGTGCCGTCTTGGAACACGCCTGTGTAGCGGCCATCATCTTTAAAAATGAATGTCCCTCTACCATTTGGCACTCCATTCCGAAATTGTCCTTCGTAGCGATCGCCATTAGCGTACACGTAGACTCCGCTGCCGTCGGGCAGGCCGTTGACGAAACTTCCCTCGTAGTTATCGCCTCCCTCGTAATTGCATTTCACTCTTCCCGTAGGAGGGTTGCCTTGGCAGATGGGAGGGCGTTTTCCTTCTTCTTTTTTTGTTTCTTCTTTTTGCTGAGCCATTGACGGCTGGGGATTAAACAGATGACCAGCACCGCCGATAGCAGCAGCAACTAATATCGCCATCCCTAATTTTTGAATTGAACTGACATCTTGCACCATTTGCAATAATCCCGATCGGGGCGGGCAGGATGCCCAACCCCTACTCCCCACAAGAAAATTCACTCTTCGCTTCACAGGCATCTTCCCTGTTCTTGAGAATGGTGCAAGATGTAAGATTGAACCGAGCATGATAAATCTCCTTTGATTTCAATTACTAATAGGGATTTTCTAGAAGCGAAGACTCGCTGAAATGTCTTCTATTTTTTAATCCCTCTATTAATTTTACATTCAGATTCGAGATCGGTCTTAAATGCAAAAAGGCAAAAATTAAAGTTTTTGCCTTTAGCATTTTTCATGCTTTAGTGTCAATTTTCAGCGTCGCGATGAGCTATTAGTAATTGGCAAACGGCTAATCACTGCATTAGCGGGTTGTTGTTGGCGACTTGCGGGTTTTTCGCCAACAGCTTTGGCAACCTCAACGCCGTTTTCCTCCAGAATCACGATCGGATCGGCTCCTTGCTTGAGATCTACACGCTTCACCAACACTTGCCCGTTAGACAGCCGCTGGCCGACTTTGACATATCGACTTGTTGGTTCATTGGGTACTCTGACAATCACTTGCGTCTCGTTCCCCACTTTTACCACCCCGCTGACTTCAGTGCCTGTAGCTAGGTCAGTAGAAGGCGGTGGCGGAACTACTGGGATCTGCGGAGGAGGCGGGGGATTTGGGTCTACCCACTGGGGCGGGCGCTTGTCTACTGGCAGTTCCGGCAGATCCGGCACTCCTATGGGTCTAGCTGCTATTGGCTGGGGCGGGCGCGGTGGGCTCGGACGGCGAGTCTGCGGCTTCGGCGCACTTTGGGGTCTAGCTGCTATTGGCCCTGTTCCAGGAGTACGGGTGCTAGTACCTCTTCTTACCCTGGCATTGGGGTCTCTCCATTGGGGGGGGCGGTTTTCTACTGGCAGTTCCGGCAGATCCGGCACTCCTATTGGTCTAGCTGCTATTGGTTCGAGTCCAGGTGGGGATGTACGAAGACGACCTAACTGAGGAGCATTTAGCCCCGGAACTTGGGGAGGCGAGCCAAGTTGCGCCCCATTACCTCCGGGTAAGGAACCATTTCTGCCACCGAGACCTAACTGAGGAGCATTTAGCCCTGGAACTTGGGGCGGTGAGCCAAGTTGCGCCCCATTACCTCCGGGTAAGGAACCATTTCTGCCACCGCGACCTAACTGAGGAGTATTGATCCCCGGAACTTGGGGCGGCGAGCCAAGTTGCGCTCCATTACCTGCTGGAAGTAAAGGGTCTCCCGGGCGAGCTGCTACTTGCTGAGTTCCTCGCGGGCCAGGGATCTGGGGTCCTCTCTCAGTACCTGGAACGGGCGCTCCAATTGGGGGGGGAGCCAAGAACTCGGGCAGTTGGGGTAGCACGGCTACTTGTCGCTGTGGGAGTTTGGGGAGTGCTGAGGTCATCCCACCGACTCCGCCTGCTCCCGGAGGGATTTGTAATGCGATCGGCGGCAGCGGCCCAAAGGGGTCTACCTGAGAAGGATTGGCGGTCAAAGGGCCTTGGGGCACCGGCTGAAGCGGAAGCGTTGGATTCCTGTCCTTTTTGTCGCCAATATTTGTTTGAGCCTGTCTTGCTCGTTCGTCTGGGTTGGTCGATCGAATTAACCCGGGAGGCTGGGCGGCTACTATTGGAGACTGGAAAGCCTGAGTTCCTGGGGTGGGGCTGGCAGAGGCTGCCGGAGACGGAGAAGCTGCACTGGGGCTGGGGCTGGGGCTGGCTGTGTCGCCTCCCCCGCCACCGCAGCCTGCGATCGAGAAAGCTAGTAGTCCTATAGTCGCAAAATATAAAAGTTTGTGCATTGCCGATCGCCCCTCACTCCTTAATTTCAAGATATCCAACCAGGCTAAAGCAAGTACAGCCAGTTGTCGCTCTCAGTTTATCTGTTTATAGCAGTTTTCAATTCTATGAAATACAACAGACGGCTGTAGGGACACGGCTGGACTTTAGGGACACGGCAGTGCCGTGTCCCTACCGGACATCTGTACTTCACTCCACTGAAAACCGCTATATCTGTGTTCGATGTTATGCGATCGCATCACAATTGCCAAGTTCTCCAAGACTTAATTCCACTCGCCCTCACCATTATGAAAGCATGGGCGATCGGGCAAATGCAAAATTGTTTTCCTCACGCTCAATATTCTTGACATCTGACCGTGAATTATGCTAATGTTCCGTTCTGATAGCGTAGATCAAAATTTCACTTCATAATATATTCTGTCTACTTAACTGAAAAATTATACTTACAAAATAAGGTATTCGCATGGCACAAGCGTTTGTATCTCCTGTAGTGCTGATTATTCTAGACGGCTGGGGTTATCGTGAAGAAAAAGACGGAAATGCGATCGCCGCTGCAAAAACACCCGTGATGGACAGTCTCTGGGCAGCTTATCCCAGAACTCTGATTCACACGTCGGGCCGGGCGGTAGGGCTTCCTGACGGACAAATGGGTAACTCGGAGGTCGGTCACTTGAATCTGGGCGCGGGCCGCGTGGTTCCTCAAGAGTTGGTGCGGATCTCGGATGCCGTCGAAGACGGTTCTTTGCTCAACAACCGGGCCCTGGTTCAGCTTTGCGAGAAAGTCCGCGCCACGGGCGGCAAATTGCACCTAACCGGTCTTTGTTCTGAAGGCGGAGTTCATTCCCATCTCAGTCACATTTTGGGTTTGCTGAAATTAGCAAAGGCACAGGGAATTTCTGAAGTGTGCATTCACGCGATTACAGACGGCCGCGATACTACTCCGAAAGAGGGTGTAGAAGCTCTAGCAAAGATTGAAAGTTATATCGAACAGGTAGGGGTCGGTCGGATTGCGACCATCAGCGGCCGCTACTACGCGATGGACAGGGACAAGCGCTGGGATCGGGTGCAGCGCGCTTACGAGGTGATGACGACTGAGGGTGCTCCTGACGGTCGATCGGCTGTTGATGTGTTGCTGGCCTCTTATGCTGAAGGAGTGACGGACGAGTTTGCAGTTCCGACTCGGATTGCTCGGGGGGCGGTGGCATCCGGCGATGGGGTAATTTTCTTTAATTTTCGCCCGGACAGGGCTAGAGAATTGACTCAGGCTTTTGTGTCTCCCATTTTTAATGGGTTTGAACGGCAGTTAATTGAGCCGCTGACATTTGGGAGTTTTACTCAGTACGACCCGAAGTTGTCGTCGGTAATGGTGGCTTTTGAACCGCAGAATTTGAACAATATTCTGGGCGAGGTGATTTCTAAGCACGGTTTGCGGCAGTTGCGGACGGCGGAAACTGAAAAGTACGCTCACGTGACTTATTTTTTTAATGGGGGTCTGGAAGAGCCTTTTGCAGGGGAAGACCGGGAATTGGTGCAGAGCCCGATGGTGGCGACTTACGATGAGGCGCCGGAGATGTCGGCGGCCGAGGTGACGGATGTGGCGCTGGCGGCTTTGGAAAAGCGGATTTATTCGTTTGTGGCGATTAACTACGCTAACCCGGATATGGTCGGTCATACGGGGATGATGGATGCGACGATAATTGCGATCGAAACTGTGGATAAATGTTTGGGGCGGCTGTTGGCTGGCATTATTAAAGCTGGGGGAACGGCAATTATTATTGCTGACCACGGCAATGCTGAGTTGATGTTTGACGAGAACGGGAATCCCTGGACGGCTCACACTACTAACCCGGTTCCGTTTATTCTGGTGGAAGGCGAAGGTCTGAAGATTCCGGGTCACGGAACGGATGTTCCTCTGAGGGCGGACGGTTGTTTGGCTGATATTGCCCCGACGATTCTGGAGCTGTTGAGGTTGCCTCAGCCCCCGGAGATGACGGGACGCTCTATGATACGATCGGCTGATTTTGAAGTTCGCGCCAATCGCACTCCGGTGCGAGTCCGGTTGTAGTAGGGACGCAGCAGTAGGGACACGGCACTGCCGTGTCCTAAATTAATTGTGCGCGATCGACTGGATGTGCGCGATCGACCGGATTTGATAAGATGATTGATTACCGATTACTAATTACCAATTACGGCTGATTATGAATATTGTTGCTGTGTTACAAGTTATCTGGTCTTTGTCTGCTTTAGGACTTGTGGTTTTTGTGTTGCTGCACAGTCCTAAAGGCGATGGCATTGGAGGGATTGGCGGACAAGCTCAATTGTTTACCAGCGCCAAGAGTGCGGAAACGAGTCTGAACCGGATTACTTGGGGTCTGTCTATTGTTTTTATGGGTTTGACTGTGATTTTGAGTGCTGGTTGGTTGACCCCTAAGTTATAAAATTAGGATTTTTAACCGCAGATAGCTCACGGGCGAGACGCCCGTGCCACATAAATAAATATTGTGGGGTGGGCTTCTAGCCCGCCGCCCGTGCCACATAAATAAATATTGTGGGGTGGGCTTCTAGCCCGCCCTGATGAAATTTAAGTGCGGTTGCAAAAATGCGGTTGTGGAAAGTTACGGTAAAACCTCGATTGCTGGCAGGTTTGGGATTGGCTGTATGTTGTTTTAGCCTGATAATTTTGACTCAGGTTAATACTCCGGCGGCGACTCTTTCTTCTCTCCCGAATAGTTTGCCGAATCCACAGGTTCACCCTTTGCCGCCAACGCTGGCGAATTGGCAAGATTCCACCGATAGCGGTGATTATTTTGACCAGGTTAAGCCACCGAATTTCGGTCATTTGCTGTGGTCGAAGTTTCCGATTCAGGTTTATGTTGAGCGTCCAGTTGATGCTAATAAGTCTGAAGAATGGGTGGCGGCTGTGTTGGATGTTGTGCGGGAATGGGGGGTTTATTTGCCTTTGGAAGTGGTGGATAGTTCGGAGGTGGCTGATATTAAAATTTTACGTCGGGCTCCGCCTTTGCGTCAAGGGGTTTTGCGATCGCGCTCTGGAGAGGCTACCTATGAATTGTACGCCCGTCTGGATGGGGATAAAACTGTGTTATCTCATCGGTTTTCGGTTTATTTGAATCCGAATCAAGTTGGCAAGTATGTTCCGGCGACGGCGCGCCACGAGTTGGGTCACGCTTTGGGAATTTGGGGCCACAGTTTGATGGAAACTGACGTGCTTTATTTTTCTCAAGTGAGAAATCCTCCGCTTATTTCGGCTAGAGATGTTAATACTTTGAAGCGGGTTTACGAACAGCAGACTCGGTTGGGGTGGGGTTTGTAAGTAATATCAAATCTAGCGGCATCGGAATTATGTAGTGCGAGCGTCCCGCTCGCGAGTTTGGTAGCGAGCGGGGACGCTCGCACTGAACATCACCCAAATATATTATTCCGATGCCAGCGGAAATGATATTACGTTCTTAATAGGAAATATAAAAAATATGAAAGATGAATGTTTTGGGATTGTGCCGATTTTTGGAAAGGAAGCTGATGCTTTGTTTTTGTTGATTCAACATCAAGCGGGACATTGGGCGTTTCCGAAAGGTCACGCGAATCCGGGGGAATCTCCTGCGGAAACGGCAAGGCGGGAATTTGAGGAGGAAACTGGTATATCGGATTTTGAAATGCTGGATGAGCCGACTTTTACAGAACACTATTCTTTTGTTAAGGATGGGGAGCAGATTGAAAAATCTGTAACTTATTTTTTAGGTTTTGTCAAGTCGATGGAAGTTGTTTTGCAAGAGGAGGAAGTTCAAAACTCTGCTTGGCTTTCTGTTGAGGAAGCTGTTAAGCGGATTACTTTTGATGCAAATCGCCAAATGTTCGGGGAAGTTAAGGCATATTTGGATGGCAGGAAGTTATACTAATTCTCGCCTCCAGAAAGCAACAATAATGAGTGTGGGTTTGTTTGCTGAAATATTGTGTAAGGTGCGTCGCTCAAAGATTGTGGATATTATTTAAGATTTTTGAGGGCGACGCACCCGGAGCGATACTGTTGCATGAGTTTTGAGAATTGGTATTAAAAATCGGCGGTTGAAACCGCTACTATATCAACGAAGTCTCTCTCTAAGAGACTAATAAAATTTAAGACGGATTTGGTATAAGTTCTGATAGAAAGACCCGGTAACTTTTGCGATACCGGGTTTATTAAGTGTCAGATTCTGTGGGCGAATTATGCCGCCAATCTGAGATTATTTGTTGGTTTTCTGGGCTTGGGCGTGGTGTTGCAAGCGAGAGAAAACGTTGTAGGCGTCGGGGCCGGGATTGTCATGTTCGACTGCGCCGTCGATGGGGCCGTCGATGGCTTTCCAAGCAGGAATTCCGCCTTTTAGTTCGGCGACTTTTCTAAAGCCTGCTGCGCGGAGAAGATTAGCAGCTTCGGCGGTTTGTTCGTCGTTTTCGCCGTAGATGTAGATGTCGCGGATGGGTTCTAAACTGGAGTTTGCTCGATCGACTAATTCATCTATTGGCATCGGTACGGCGCCGGTAATGTGGCTTTTGGCGAAGGTTTCAAAGTCACGGGCGTCGATGATTGTGAGTCCGGGTTCGCCCCAATCTAAACGGGCTTTGAGGTCGTGGCTAGATGCTTGAGCTTTTAAACCGGGGGGGGTGGGAGTCAAATCGGGTAGTTTTTCTTTGATGTCTGAAATTTTGTCGGGAATAGTTTTCATGGCTAAACTGTTGTTGAATGTTTTGATTGCTATTGCAATGTAACAAGATGCCTAAGTTTAATTCGTCTTTCTAAAGGCAGAATCGAGCATTGAACTAAAGTTGCAGTTACGCTCTCAACTGCTGGTTATTAGCAGCAGTTGAGAGCGCTATCTTTGTTGAGGTTGCTAGGAGGTAGCGGGCTGTGCTTAAAATGGTTTCGATCGTATTTGCTGCGGAGAAATTGAACTGCGATCGCTCGTTTGATTCGCTATTTTATTATCGAAGGAGCGCATTTTAGTCAATCCGAATTATTTTTAAATGAAATTTGCCTAAGTTGTGTCCAGCGTCGCTAGGGATTTTGCGGAAAAGTTGAGATGTTTGTCAGCAAGATTTCTGATAAAATTTGATAGTAAGAACAAGTATTTAAGGGTCTGAATATGTCTGAGAAAGATGAAATTGCGGTGTCTAAGACTTTGACAGCCGAAGAGCAAGCGGTTTGGGATGCGAAGGCGAAAGTGCGGGTACTGCTGAATCTGTGGGATTTGAGCGGCGGGAAGATGAAGGTGAAAAAGGGGGATTTGACTAAGCGGATTGTTCGCACTAATGAGACAAGTCAGAGATATGTGGGAGTGCTGGGCGAGTTGCAGGCGACTGGGGCGATCGAGTATTCGCTGGTAAATCGGGTGACGCTGGTGGAATTGAGCGCGAAAGGGAAAGAAGTTTTAGCGGATGGTTTGAAAAGTCGGGATTCTCTGTTTGAGTTTGACGGTTCTCAAATTGGTACTCGGCTGGGAAATTCTTTGTTGAAGTGGATTCGGCATCAGGATGGTGCGGCGGGTGTTGGTGTTGAGAAAGGGAAGGGGGATGTAGGGGCGATCGCATCCTATGAGGATTTTAAGGCTGTGGCGATCGATGTGTATGACAGCTTGAACCGGGATTATAACTTAGATGATTTAGTGCCGATTTATCGGATGCGGCGGGCGATCGGGGAAAGGGTAGGGCGATCTCAGTTCAATGAGTGGCTGTTGGAAATGCAGGCTCAAGATATTCTCCAACTTATAGGTGGCAGTGTAGAAGACAGCGCCCCCGACAAAATCGAAGATTCTATCACCACAAAAGTGAACGGTTTGCGCTGCTATGTCAAGCGTTTAACCTAATTAACTTGAGTTAGTTGCATTCGCTCCTTTATCTTCACACACGCACAAAACGATGAATAACTTTCACTCCTCAATCCCCGACCTCAATAAAGCTATTGCAAGTCAAAACCCTTTTGACAGATCGTTAATAGTCAGGAGCAATGATATTTGGAAGCCAAGTTTTCCTGACGTTCCTTCTATCAATGCTCATGCCTCTGATGCTATCTTTCAGGCGATAGAGCAAATCCGCGCCGGGTATCGCACAGTTAGTGGCATCACGATCAAAGCTGAAAAAGGTCTAGGAAAAAGCCACCTAATCAGTCGGATTCGCAGCCGCCTTCTAGATGAAGGTGGTTCTTTATTTGTTTATATGAGCGACGTAGACTATGGAAACTTAAACCGAGTCCATGCTAACTTTTTAAACACTTTGTCTTTAAGCCTGAAACAGATTGGTAACGAAGGGGTAATGCAGTGGCAAGAATTAGCAACTGCTTTGATCAATGAGGCATTAGGAAAAACTCACATACCTCAAAATTTAGTCAAGCAATTTTCGGGGGCATTAGCTAAAAATCCTAAATTAGTCGATCGCTTAACTGAAAAAGTGCTTCAACTGAAGTCAAACATCGAAAATCCTTATTTGATCCAGGCTATTCTGTGGACACTTGCTTCAGATAAGGTGAGCTTTGCAACCAACTGGCTGTCTGGAAAAGCTTTGGCACAAGCACAAGCTGATGCAATGGGTTTACCAAATTCTACGGAAGAGGATAAAGAAGGCGAAGCATTTCAGACTGTTTGCCAAATTTTAGACTTAATCGGTGATTACAGAACTCTAGTAATTGGCTTTGATGAGTTAGAGAGTGTAGATCGGAATGAAGCTGGTTTCAACAGGGCGCAGGTCGTCGCGCTCTTAGTAAAAGACCTGTACGGTAAAATTAAACGAGGTGTCTTAATGACAGCTATGTTTGATGAAACTTGGCAATTTCAAATTAGAGCATTACCCCAGGCCGAGTCAGTCACAGCTAGAATGGGTGAAAAGATTTTTGATTTACAGTATTTGAATGCTGATGATGTAGTGACTCTAGTTTCTCAATGGCTCAAAGAATTTTATGACAGTAAAGGTTTAACTCCACCTTATCCCGTTTATCCTTTTCAGGAAGGTGAATTAAGAGAACTGGGAAAGGAAAAATTAATTGTCAGAAAAGTTTTAGAAGAGTGTGCTAAGAATTGGAAAGTACCTAACGATCCTACTCCACCGCCAACAGCAGCAGATCCACTCCATCAAGTTGAACTTGCTTTCAACAACGAACTGAATGCACTTGAGGGAACAATCGACAAATATTTTGACGATAGCAATATTTTAGCCGAGGCTCTATATTTGGCCTTCCTTGCAGTCAAAGGGGAGACTGTGGAACGAATGCAAGTTGAGGAGATTGAAAAGGTACAAACTAAAGCTGTAGACAAAGGTTATCTCCACTTTAGAATTCGAGGCAAAGAAAATGGAAAGTCTGTCAAGATAGTAGTAGCAGTTGTCCAAGAATCTGGGGCAAAGTTTGTCAGTGCCGCATTAAAGCGATTAATTGAGTATCAAAAGTTTGATATGACTCGCGGTTGTTTAGTTCGTTCTAAAGATGTTAAACCGAAGACTGTAGGAAAACAGTGTTTGGATAAACTTCTTTCTCAAGAACTAGGTGGAGAATTTGTCAAGCTTGCAAGTGAAGATATCAAGCCTCTCTTAGCCATTTATTTGGTCAACAAAGCTCGCACAGAGTACGATGTAACCGAAGAGAAAATACTGGAGTTTATTGTTCAGAAAAAACTCGCGACTGAAAATTATATAATTTGTGAAATTCTTAGCGATCCATCGGGTCAGATTCCTGATGGGTTAGTTGATGAAAATGAGATAGCTGAAAGTACATTCATATCTGATACAACGGAAATTAACAACCTCGACGAAGCACTTGATAAATTATTAGGTCAATAAGTGGATGAGTTATTCTGTTTTTGTTGATACGGCTTTGCAGTTACCTGCGCCAGATGTGGAAGCCTTAATCGAAGGGCGAGTGATTGCAGCCATGCCTCGAATTTTCATCGAGCCTGGTAGGTCATTTGCCCTATATTCAGCCAATATATCGAGTAATTTGCTCCCCCATGAGCAATACTACCGATCGAGTTTTTTACCAATTGCTAAAACCTCATTTTCTCAGTTAACTTCTGAGACGATTTTGATAAAAGCTTGGGCTAAGTGCGAATTCTGCCAAATACTAAACGATCCAGAATCATTAGAGGCTGTGTCGCAGTTGACAGTCTGGACAACAGAGGCATTACAGCAAACTCTCCAGCAACGACGTTATATTTTTCTAGCTCATCTTCGCGTCTATTTGCTGCCTCAGCCGCTGGAAATGCCTGTGCATCCCAGCGCCAATTTTGTATCTTTGCCAAAGTCTCTAAATGTTACTGATGCAACGCCTGTGTTGAGCGAGTCTATCTTTGCTAAACGCCGTCAAAAGCTGGAAAACCTAGAGCCGCCAGAACATCCAGAATTGGAAGAGTTGCAAAGTGCATTAGTCCATTTATCCACCACCAACCCAAAAGCCAAACAACTAGACGCAGAAATCAAAATATTTCTAGGTTGGAGTAGCGACAAGCCTGTAAAACCAATCAAACGCGATTTAGCTTGGATAAATACCATAGCAGCTTTGGGAAATCGCACCAAAGAACTAGATACAAACAAAAGCAACTATCAAGCAGGAACAGACTTTGAAATTGTAGTGCGCGATAGCCTTGAGTTTTTGGGATTTACCATAGATTATGCTCACAAAGGTGGTGCTGGCGGCTTAGATTTATTATGCTCAAAACCTTACCCCTTAGTTGGCGAGTGCAAAGCCGGTAAAAAAATCCCTAACGATACAGCAGTTCAATTGCTGAATTTAGGAACGCTACGGCTCAAAGATCAAGAAACACTCGCAAAAGCAACTAAGTTGATTATTGGCCCTGGCTTTCCAACTACTCAACTTATGGATGCAGCCAAAGTACACGGTATGGCAATTATGAACCCTGAGACGCTGGAAAAACTGGTTAAACTTCAAAGCAACTATCCTAACTCGGTGGACTTATTTAAACTGAAAGAATACTTAAAACCGGGGCAATCTGATGATCGAGTTGCTAAATATATTGAGCAGGTTGAACAAGAAATTAAAGTGCGATCGCACGTTCTTTCTATTCTGAAAAAGTATCACGAAATTTCTGGTTCTGAACGAGCAAGTGTCGATGCTCTTAGCGGCGCGTATTCAATGTCTAACCCGCCGAAGAAGTTGTCCCGCGAAGAATTGCACGAAATGTTAGTAGAACTTTCTTCTCCGCTGACAGGTTATGCAGGGCGAATTAAAGGCGAGCATTTAGGGCGCGATCGCTTTTATTTCCTGCGCGACTTGCCGCTAGATGATTGAGACTAAAAAAGGTCGATCGCACTTTTTACCCCCTATGCGATCGATCGGACTTGATATTACAGCATATTCCATGTATATGTAGTACACACAATCTTGTAGTAAGGTGCGTCGCCACCGATCAATCTGCAAGTTCCATTTAAAAGTCGCAGCGACGCACCCTACATATTAACATCACACAATATAAATATAGCGGCTACTGTACTTCATCAACCTGGAATATGCTGTAAATCCTGTTCTAACTTCATATAGAACAATTTTTAGAGAGCGACTCAATCAGTAGCAATCGTCTAAACACAAGCACCCTACTTATAGCGTGCCTGCGTAAGTCCTATTTTTTAATAGTCGCTTGCAAATAAAGCAGCGGATCTTCAGCAACCCAACCCAAACCGGAATTGTACCGAACTTCAAAATGCAAATGAGATTGCCGAATGTCCCGTTTCCCCGTCCTCCCCACAGTTCCTAAAACTTCTCCAGACTGCACTTTTTGACCGACTTTTACGGCAATATCTTTCAAATGAGCGTAGCGCGTTTGCTTACCCGCTTGATGGTTCACCACCACTAAATTCCCGTAATCCCCCTGCGGCCCGGCAAAGGCGACAGTCCCCTCCCCCGCCGCCAAAACCTGCGTACCCTCCGACGCTAAAAAATCTACGCCGCTGTGGAAAAAAAATTCGCGGCGCACCGAATGCCACTGCCGCCCGTAACGCAAAGCTTCCACCGCTGGGGCGGGCAACGGAAATCCTTGCACGGAGGGTGTTGCATCGGGATTTGCAGAAGGCCCGATCGACCTATTCACCGCAGGCACAAACACTGTTTGCCCTAAAGGCCTGCACCCATTCGCCTCAAATAGCAAATCTGCGCGTACTTTGTAACGTTCTGCCAGTTTTTGCCAATTCCAGCCCGCAGGCACTTCTACCTCGATGCCGCTGTACGGAGGAATGACGATCGCACTTCCGGCAGAGACTCGACCTCCCCGCAACATCGGATTTATCCCGATCAGCGCCGCAGGCATCACATTGTACTGCCGCGCGATGCTTTCTATGGTTTCGCCCTGGGCCGCAGTGTGGCGGCGCAACCGAGACATCGCCGGGCTCGGGCAATCGCGGGCGGGGTCGGGGTTTTCTACAGGTGTACCTGAAGGAAGATTTGCAGGTGGGAGCTCGGTATTTGCCGCCGTTTTCCCAACGGGCGCGATCGACCAAATTAGTGCACAAATGAGGGGAAATAAGTGTTTAAAGGTCATTATGTAGAAAAAAAAGTATTCATTTCGGACAATTGACAATTTTTGAGCCGAGTGAAAGTGCATATTTGAAAGCTCTAGCCGCCCCCCAGACTGTAAATCCCAGGCTAAGCCAAGTTAGGATGAGAATTATTAGTTTCGATCGCTCTTGGCAAATCAGGCAAAAATTGCCTGTGATGCCGATGGGCGCCTGCCGGTTAACAGCTATGTTCTTGAGGAAGCGGTACGCCCCGCCCCGCTTTCTTCCCGTCGCCAAGACAAAAATGCTTGATTCGGAATCTGTCTGCGGGGATGAGGTATCCAGCGGGAGTTATTAAATGAGTTTATCTTTTAAGCAAGCGACCCTTTATGTGACTTTGCTGTCGATCGGGGGAGGCGTGGGATGGTTGGGGAATCGCTATCTGCAAGGCTCAAGCAATCTGGAAACCGGATCGGTTTTGCCAGTAGTGCGTAACCAAATCCCACCCTATGCGTCTCCTCCAGTTCAGGAAAATCGGGCAGTCGATCGCAGCAATCCCAATTTTATTGCTGAAGCAGCCGAAAAAGTCGGCCCGGCTGTAGTGCGGATTGACGCATCAAGTAAGGTAGCGAATCAAGTACCGGAAGCTTTCAAAAATCCTTTGTTTCGCCGGTTTTTTGGAGACAATTTACCGCAGCCTGAAGAACGAGTCAAGCGGGGTACGGGTTCGGGGTTTATTCTCACTTCTGACGGCCGCATCGTTACTAATGCTCACGTTGTCTCCGGGACGGATACTGTCAAGGTGACGCTCAAAGACGGCCGCGAGTTTGAGGGTAAGGTGCAGGGAGTCGATCCGCTGACTGATGTCGCTGTTGTGAAGATTAATGCTAAGGAACTGCCGCAGGTGGCTTTGGGTCGATCGGACAATATTGTACCCGGACAGTGGGCGATCGCGATCGGCAATCCTTTAGGTCTCGACAATACCGTGACTGTGGGCATTATCAGCGCTACGGGTCGATCGAGTTCCCAAGTCGGCATCCCCGACAAGCGAGTCCGCTTCATCCAAACCGACGCAGCCATCAACCCCGGCAATTCTGGCGGCCCCCTGCTCAACGACCAAGGCGAAGTAATTGGCATCAATACCGCCATTCGCGCCGACGCTCAGGGCTTGGGATTTGCAATTCCGATCGAAACCGCCAAACGAGTTTCCGATCAGTTATTCGCCAAAGGTAAAGCCGAACATCCCTATCTCGGCATTCAAATGGTCAGCTTGACTCCCGCCACCAAGGCAGAAGTCAACAAACAGCTCGATAATAATAAAATTACCCTCGATCGAGGCGTAGCCGTGACGCGAGTCGTGGAAAATTCCCCGGCTCAAAAAGGCGACTTGCGCGCCGGAGATGTCATTCAAAAAGTTGATGGAATTCCGGTTAACACTCCCGGGGACGTGCAAGAACGGGTGGAAAACACTGCTGTGGGCAAAGAACTCGAAGTGGAAATTAACCGTTTGGGTCAAGTTCAGAAAATTAAAGTACGTCCGGGTGCTTTTCCCCTATCGGGTAGCCCCGCCGGTGGATAGTTGCAAAGGGTGGAACAAGACTAAATCGCCAAAAAGTTTGCTAAACTTGTTCATAAACTATCGCAAAAAGAAGTTTGTATGTTTGCCATCAAGCGAGCCCTTAAATTGAATAATCAAGCTTGCACCTTATTGGCAAAACACGCAGGTTTCAGACGGGTTGTGTTCAATATGGGATTGAGTCTTCGGACTCAAATGTACGGTGAAGGCAAGTTTTCCGACTCAAAAATCATTGACGAAGTAAAAAAAGTCTTGACGAATCACGTCAACAAACAACCTAAATTTAATTGGATGAATCAACTATCTAGCCGAGTATATCAAAACGCATTAATCGACTTGAAGGATGCGTTTAGTCGTTACAGAGCTGGCAAGTCAGGTCATCCAAAATTCGCCAGTCGCAGAGATGGACAATCCTTCACAGTAGATTCGTCAAACGGGAAAGTTTTACTGGCTGCTGGGAATACAATTAAAATTCCCACACTCGGAACATTCCGACTGCATGAACCACTGGAATGTAGTTTTGTTTCCCAGACTTTCACCTTGTCAAAAGAAGGAAGTCGTTGGTTCGTCTCTTTCTGCGTAGATGCCAAACGTTTACCCGGGAAGCAACTTCAAGAATCCGTAGGCATTGATTTGGGAGTCAAATCTTTCGCCACCCTGTCAAACAGTCAAGTATTTGATGCACCGAAACCGTTGATAGCCAGTGCGAAAACCAAGCTAGCCAGACTGCAACGTCAGGCATCAAAACAGGTAAAAGGTTCCAACAATCAGCGCAAAACTTACAATAAAATTAGTCGAATTCATTCACGAATCTCTGCGATCGGCAAGGATTTCCTGCACAAGTTAACAACTTATTTAGCTCAAACTTTTCAGCTAATTAAGATTGAAGACTTAAACGTAAAAGGGATGATGGCTAATCACAAACTTGCGGGAGCTATATCGGACTTGGGCTTTTATGAATTCAAGCGCCAACTCAAATACAAATGTCAGATGTATGGAGCAAGTTTAGTGCTAGTAGACCAATGGTTTCCTAGTTCTAAAACTTGCTCGAACTGCGGAAATAAAAAAGATATGCCACTGAATCTTAGGACTTATGATTGCCCTGTTTGTGGTAGCTCGATTGACCGAGACTTAAATGCCAGTTTGAATATTTTAAACTGGGAACCCTTGGCTTGAGGGGGATAGCCTACTGATCTTGGGATGGCCGACCACCCAACAGCGTAGGAAGTAAACACTAATTATTTCAAAGGATAACTTTGGATAAGTCTAGATAAGTTTTATGGAGCAGGATGGAAGATGAATCTGATGCTTGATAGTCCTGGACGCAGCCGCCGGGTTTTTTCACCAAAATCCTCGGTGTAGCGCGAGGGATATCCGGTTAAAAACCCGGTTTCTTAATTCCCTGTGCGTCCAAGACTGTTGATTTTTTTGAACAACTTTCATCTTTCCCCCTTCCCCAATCCGTCGAGCTTTTTACTTCTCTTTGGGAGAGTTTGGTTGAATCGAGCTGGTGCTTGCTAAATTTTCTTCTAGGTGCATCCTCTGCTCCATTTGCCTTAGAAAATAGCCTGTCATCATCGCTGAAGCTAGCAAACCTGCTAAGTTTTCGCGGTCAGTGGTAATTTGGACGTTAAAATTGTCTGAGGGCAAGACGCCGACAAGTCCTTGAACGTTATGAGAGATAATTTCTTGGATTTCTGGGGTGACGGACTTGGCGACGCGGGCTAGAACCTCCGGAGATTGGTGTTGGAGGTACGTCAGAAGTGGATTGGCTGCGGTTTGTTGGGCATTGTCCCGGTCAAAGTCAGGGTGAAAAACCATTTGGCGATTCTTAATTTCTGGCTTGCTACATTCTACTTCAAACTACTCGTCATTGCTTGGATACAAATTTGCCTGAAAGTCAATCTGCAATTGTTTTGGCAGTTGGTCTACTTGAAAGTACCGATGAAATTTATCGGTAACTTGTAACCAATACGATCGCCCTTCAGTCGGCCGCCGTTTGCGGACGAAACCCATTTCTACAAGTTCCTGCACTTGTTGGTAAGCACCGGAACCCCGCAAATCAACTAAGTCTGGCTGAGCGATGCCGCCTTTGAGGGCGATCGCAGCCAGCGTCCGCAAAGCTCCAACACCTAATTCTGGAGGTATTAAAGTTTGCATTAAACTCGCAAATTCTTCTCTGAGTTGCAAGCTATATCCGGTGGGGGTTTCGACGACTTCTAATGCACTGTCGCGGCGGGAGGAGTCAGACATGAGTTCGATAATCGCATCTTCGGCTTCGGCTCGATCGCACTTGGCAATCTCGGCAATTTCTGCTATTGAGACCGGCTGACCTTTGAGGTAAAGTATGGCTTCTATTGTTGTGGCTAAGCGAGTCATTCGATTTTAGATTTTAGATTTTAGATTTTGGATTGACCCCACGGATAAATTCGGGGGCTTGAGGATTTTAGATTTTAGATTTTGGATTGATTCCACGGATCGATCGCGTGGCGGGTACCATCAAGAAGTTTTTGGTCATTTGGGAATTGAGAAGTGGGACTTGGGACGTTGAAGTTCGGCAAGGATTCAGTGTACGAGATTTAAGAAATGAATGTTGAGGTAATAAGTCCGAGGAAAGAAGAAGGAATTAGCAAAAAAACAACTATCCGTCTATCCGTAATTTCCGTATCGTGAATTTTCGTAATAAACATTCTCATTACACCAAAGATTGAGAGTTTCGGTAGCTTTAGAAACAAAGCAAAACTCTTTCACTTTTCATTTTTTGATTTTAACACTGGGATTTTAGATGAAAAAGTTGACCGTTTAAATCGCCATTTTTTAAATCTCAAATCTCCAGTCTCAAATCAAAGGGCTGCTGTTAGCAATGAGCCATCGCTCAATCTAACTGTCTGCCAGTCAATTCTACAAAAATATCCTCTAAATTAGAAGAGCGAACCATCATCCCAGTTTTATCATCTTTGGCATCCAGATATAAATTAGCTTCTTCCAGACTAGGAAAAAACTTGTATTCCCAGCGATCGCCTATTTGTTTCATTACTAACCCTTGACCGTGTTGCTGCCGCAGTTGAGCCAACGTTCCCAGTTGAATTAACTTGCCGCCGTCCATAATGCCGATGCGATCGCACAAATACTCCACTTCATCCATATAATGCGTTGTTAACAGCATTGTCATTCCCTGCTTGTTCAAATCTCGAATAATTTCCCACAATCGGCGTCGCGTTTGCGGGTCTAACCCTACAGTCGGTTCGTCCAAAAATAAGATTTGCGGTTCGTGCAAAAGTGCTCGGGCAATTTGCAACCTCCGCTTCATCCCCCCCGACAAAGTTTTCACCAAGTCGTCTCGCCTTTCTGCTAATTCCACATATTCCAACCACTGTTTAATTAACTGTTGCCGTTTCGGATTTGGGATGTGGTGCATCCGCCCGTGAAACTCCATATTTTCCCATACGGAAAGCTCAGTATCAACGCTGGTTTGTTGGAGCACGACGCCGATGCACTGTTTCACTTGCAAGCTTTGCCGCATCACGTCATATCCAGCTACCTGAATTTGACCGCTGCTAGGCTTAGTCAGAGTAGTCAGCATCCGAATTGTGGTCGATTTGCCGGCACCGTTGGGGCCCAGGAGACCGAACATTTCTCCGGCTTCAATCGTGAACGAAAGGTCATTGACAACCGGTATTTTGTTGTAAATTTTGCAGGCATTTTGCAAGGAAACAGCGACATGCATAGGTATTTCGGTATCAATTATTGTAATCAGGCTCTTTCTTCTCTGTCAGCTCGTGTCTGGTAAATTAACCATAATAGTTGTAGAGGCGGGTTCACCAACTATCTCTAATTCACATCCACAATCTCTATAAACCAGCCCCTACCGGGCGACAATATTTGATTGCAGGCAATTCAATAGATATGATATCATTCCTGGACGCAGAAACCGGGTTCGATCGCCTAAAATCTCTGGCGATCTTCATCGGTACTGATAGAAGAAAAACTTATAGCGGTTCTCAAGTAAGTGAAGTACGTAGTTGGGCTTTAGCCCTCTTAATTGTGCTTCTGTAGTTAAGTGAGGTAAGCACTTAACAACTCCCATTACCAATTAATACTCATACCTCATCTACCTGAGAAAGGCTATAGTTTTTCTGCTATAGCAATCCTAAATGATTTGCTTGCATTATACGCGAGCTTTCTGGCTCGCACTGCAAGGAATCTGGTCTCGATCGATTTTGCGACTGATGCGAGGATTGCTATATTTGTGCGCGAGCTTTGTTAGCGTAACTAATCAGAGTGTCATCCGCAGGTAGAATGCTGATTTTTTTAACCACCGCTTGCAGCATCCACTTATTGCGGTTGAGTTAAATCAGGTTTCAATTGCATCATCCGGCTGTCAAATTTGCTCGCTGCTTCGCTAATCGTGATAGTCGGTGTAGTGCCGTCGAGATATATACAGCATATTCCAGGTTGATGAAGTACAGTAGCCACTATATTTATATTGTGTGATGTTAATATGTAGGGTGCGGATCTGCGACTTTTTAAATGGAACTTGCAGATTGACTCCTTGGCGACGCACCTTACTACAAGATTGTGTGTACTACATATATAGCAATCCTAAATGATTTGCTTGCATTATACGCGAGCTTTCTGGCTCGCACTGCAAGGATTCTGGTCTCGCTCGATTTTGCGACTGATGCGAGGATTGCTATACATGGAATATGCTGTAGTTGTCATAAAAACCCCTATTTTTTTTCCGTCGAAACAGCGTCATATCGACATTCATCAGTATATTTTCTATTTTTCCTTGACAAGCGATTTTTTTGATGGTACCCGCCACGCGATTGATCCGTGGAATCAATCGAAAGCATCTCAAATCTAAAATCCTCAAGCCCCCGACTCGATCCGTGGGGTCAATCCAAAATCTAAAATCTCAAATCTAAAATCGAATGACTTATCCATCCAGCCGATACTTCGCCAATCTTGTCTGGCAAACTTAAAGGGGCGGGATGACTGAACCGCGATTCCTTGTTACGGTTTAAACCTTGAGAGAATGCTTTTGCAGCAATCCCTTCACGGATTGCTCGATCGAAGGTAGCTTGTCATATCCGATCTGACAGTTGCACTGTAAATTCTATCACGAATTGAAGTTGAAACAGCTTGCGATCGATTTTTTGGTAAGCAAAGATGCTGGCTGGCTTAAAGTCAGGGCCCTGGCTGAGTTGATTTCTGAAATTTGCCACATCATCAGTAACATCTCTGTAAAACCTGGGGGGAGGTGTTGTAAAGTAAGAACTAGATTCGATAAGTCCGCTGCGGAATCGGGAATACCGGCAGACAGAATATTGCTGCGATCGCTGGAGTTGCGATCGACTCTTCGCCAAATCGACCACCCCATACAACACTAATTAGCAAACAGACCAATAACACAACTTTTTTTCATTACATTATTTTACCCTGTTGCTATTATTCATTACCAATCTCTACCTAACTCTACCGCAAAGCGCTGTCTTTTAGTCTGCTGTTTCTAATTCCTCTAATTCTTGCGTAGACTGCCATCCAGCTTGCCAGAGCGATCGGTCTTTGAACTGTTCGGCGTTCAGCCAGAAACGGACATTTGGATCGCAAGCCGCCACCATTTCCGCAAATACCCATTTACCTTCGTTTTTTCGGTTGACTACTTGAAAGTGCCGCCAACCCCAAGTTTTTTGGTGTGAAGTCCACCGCGAACCAACTAAATAAGGAAATTTTTGTTTTTTCGGCACAGTATTTTTGTTAACAAATATATGAGTAAGCAAGTTAATTCTAATAACTCCTGCTGTTCGATCGTATTAACTCCCTAAAACTCATCAAATCCTCTCCCCTTCTTCCCTTCCCCTCTCGAACATAACAGAAAATATAGAGACGCAGCAGCTTACATGAGAGTTCACCTAAACTCTATCTGCAAGTAGATGCGTTTATTGTAACTTGCAGAAGTTTCGCCTCGGAGTTCAAAAGTAAGGGCAGTTCAATGACTGCCCCTGTAATTAGTTATACCTATTGAATAGGATGATTTTTCACTCGATCCACAAATAGCAAATTTATGCAGTACGAGCTAAATCGTGAATCTCAAATCTAAAAGCAAATAACCCAGGTTATAGTTGTGCACAATAATCCGTTCTGTGAAACTTACTCAAATCTACTTTTCGAGCAGCTTTGACTTTCACTTCCTGCTTCTACCAAGGGGTTCGCCCCCTTCTTATCCGCAGGCGTCTTTTCGAGCCCAACTCTCCCTTACAAACATTTTTTCAATCTTAACGGTGTCTCATTGATGCTGTACAGCTCAATAAAAAAGCACTTTTCGGCAAGATTGACTAATTTCTTTGATTCTGTCGTTACCCCTTGATTACTTCCCTGTTAAGGCTTTTGGCCCGATAAATCCAGAGGAAGTTGGGGAAGTCGGAGCCGGACGGCATTTGTTTGCAGCCAGAGAGTGATCGCGTGCTTCCGCTGCGGAGTCACGTATTCTCCCGGTCTGATCACGCCAGCACAGACGCCGATGTTTTTAATAAGGGTTTCTCGCTCCGATGAACTTGCACCCTGTAGCAACCTGACTTGGGCTTTGATAAAATCCACGTTCATAGCTGAAAGTAAAAGTAACTAAAGAACTCAGTTAAATAGCGATGCTTTGGTTCCGATTGTAACTCTAAAACCACTTGGTATGAATCAAATTGATTCAACATCCCCTGGATGGGGATCGGGGCGTCTAGAGCTAGCCAACTTTATTTACTTTATATGTTTTTGCTAGCAAAAGTGTCACCATGCTAGCAGTTTTGGCAGAATTATTCATAGTTAAGAACTGTTACAAATTTGGCTCGCTTCCCACAATACGGCAGAGTTTAGTGCTAATGCTACTCTCCTGAACTCAAAAAGTTCAGCATTGTCTCCCGATCCTTGCCTTCCTAGGTTTTACCCTCCCCCATTGGGAAGCGATCGCTCGCCGAACGTTCCTCTTCGATCGCCCCTCTTAACATTTAGACACTGCCACCTCACCCTATTGATTTATATCTGTCCGTAAGCCTCGCTGTGGACTATAACTTCAGGCATACGTGTTGTTACCTGGGCTACCATAAGCGATCGAGTTTTTATTCTTGTTTCTCAAGGATATATTTTTTTGCTTTTCTTGCAAAGCCCTTATTTGTATTAATTAAGACAGCTTTTTGATGTCCGCGCCAACGAAGACTCGCAGCTTGCTAATCCAGATATTTTCCGCTCCGTGGCGGTGAATCTGTTTTCTGAATTGATTGGGGGCGATCGATCGCCAACTATAATTACCAGTAACGGCTCATTTTGTATAATTGATAACACATCGAGCGATGCTAATAATTTAAAAACAGCACAATTATCAACAATCTTCCACCCGCAGATCGTTCCTAACAGCCCAAAATATGGGTCAAAAAATCAACAGGGCAATACCTGCGGTGTCAAGATTGAAGGTGCCGATCTTGTCTTCTCTGTTGCTGTTTAATAGCAATTAGAGATTGCCAAGTTTGCTAATTAGTAAAGTTGAAATTAAGCAGAAATTAACCAGATAAGCTGAAGCGATCGAATACACAAATTATCTCGTTTCCGGTTGCATCGGAATCATATATTTGGAGCGTATCAGCGCTCACGTCGTCCATAGCGAACGACATAGATCGTTCGCTATGGAAGACGTGAGCGCTATATAATTCCGATGCTACCGGATTTGATATTAACTGTTTTAATTGCACGTTAAAACTAACTCATTTAGGACTTGCGTATCAACGTTTTTTTTTCAAAAAATATCCCTACAACCATCCTTATGGTAAACAAAACTGGTTTTTTCCTGTGGAGAGGCGGGTTTATCCAGATCCCGCACGTCAATTAAAGATATTAATTAACCCGCCTCTACGATATCTTTCACTTTAAAAAAACGAATCGACCGCCCATCATATAAAATCCATTGGCTCGCGATATGCGAAGGGGAAATAGTAAATAAAATTATTGGTTTTAAATTATCGATTTGTAGGTGTTCTCTTGAAGTGTCAAGAGGTATCGATATATCTGGGCTTTGTAGCTAAGATAATTTCCCGGTGGGAAACCGGGAAATCATCAACTAAATCAACCTTTTTTCTGGCGTTGCAGCTTAGTTTTCCAATTGGCGATCTCCTTCTGAGCCGGCTGATAACTCTTAGTACCCGACGGCACCAGCGAAGCAGCTTCAACTGCCTCTTTCAGCTTTCCTTGAGAGCCGCGCAACTGAGCAATTTTGAGAATACTTTCGCTCCACTCTCCAATCAATTGCTGAGCTTCTTCATGCTTCGGCTGACCGGGCTCAATTTTATTAGCTTGCTGGATGCCTTTACTGTAAGAAGAGGCAACCCCCCGCTTAATTTGGCCCTTAGCAGCCGAGAGCAAAGCAGCATTTACGTCCTGGTCTTTCGATAGCTCCTCCCACTGAGCGATCGCCTGTTTCGACTGATTGTAAACTGGCCCATTGACATCAGGCATCAATTTACCCGCCCCGATCGCACCCTGGAAATCGCCCCGAGCAGCCCGCCCGTTAGCTATATCCAAAATCGTCAAACTCCAGCGCTCAATATCCTGCTGAGCCTGCGGGTAGAGCGGATCGCTAGGTGGAATCGTTCGAGCCTTAGCCACCGCCTTATTAAAACTAGAAGCCGAACCATCCTTGAGGAAAGTCTTCGCCTCAGCCCACACCTCCTGGCTCGATGGCGGCTGCTTGGTTCCAGTTCCTGCTTGCACCGCCCGCGGTTGGTTCTGCGACACCCCAGCACCAGCAGATTTTTGAGATCCAGAGTTTTGGGCATTTTGAGCAGGCGATCGAGGATCTCCTTCCTGCTGACCGATAAAAATTGATTTGTTCGTCAGAAAAACACCCAACAGCAGCACCACAGCCGTAGCTGAACTCCACAAAACTAGCTGCTGCAAAAATGACTTGTCCGATCCCCCGCTATCGGCATCCTCCGGCTTTTGCAAGTTCGGTCGATCGCCCCCCCCATCAGCAGGGCCCACAGCATTCGGCTGCGACACAGGCGCCATCTCAACCTGCGAATCCTGAGCGTTGCGAACTGCCGGAGGCAGATCCATTCGAGCCGTAGCCGTCGCCATTTGCGGGCGATCGAACCCATCAGCCGCATTAACCGCCATATTGCCATTGCGTCCTGCCAATACAGCACTTGGCACCCCAGAAGCATCCGGCAAAATCACCAAATTAGCCTTTCCTGGAGGATTCACCACCATCAAAGGTTCTTGTTTGGGACGCAAATGGTGGTCGCACAGATCCGGCAGCCGATCGCTCAAAAAACGGTCTAAACCCTTAATGGTCGTGCACTGTCCCGATCGCAGCCCCTCCAAAAGCGCCGTAGTAAAAAACCCCTGACGCAGAGCCGAAGTTTCCCGCGAAACTTGATTCGGGCGGCAAGAAAGCACAGTCGGGATTTCCAGTTCCCGCGCCAGCTCGACAGTTTGAGAGCCGATCGTTTCCCCCGCTTTCACAATCTGGCTGCGGTTCATATCAACCAGCACCAACACCGTTTCCGTAGGAGCGTTTTTCAGAGTATTCAACAGCAACTCTACCGGAATTCCCGTACCCTGAATATCAGCCGGATTCCCGTCAACCGGCATCAAATAATCCTTGCCTTCATAGCTGACACCGTAGCCGCTAAAAAAACACCAGAGTAAATCTCCCTGTTGCAAATGTTCCGCGCACAGGCTTTGGGTCAACCTCAGAATATTTTCCCGATTCGGATACGTGGATTGACCCCACAGCGACGGCGAGCTATCGGTCATCAGCAGACATCCATCCGGCGCAAAACCCGCCTCCTCAGTCAAAAAACCGTACAGTGCCTCTGCATCCTCTTGGGCATAACTCAAAGGCTGGAGTAACTGATATTGATTGATGCCTATTGCAATACAAGCGTGATGTTTCATCCCCATATGCCCTATATATATAGTGGACAGCTTGCACAAAACGATAACACATAGCCGTTTAAGGTTATACGCGCTTTCGCCAGCCGTCAGATAGCAGTTGGCCGAAGGCAGAAGTGCCAACAAGCGCCCAAATTCAGCATCCTAAAATTTTAACTTTTTATATTGCCATAAAAAATTATACCCTGTGCCTGCCTTTAGAAAAATGACGTTAAATTGGATACACAGGCCAGTTTATTTGACTCTTATTTTCAGAAAACAACACCAAAAAGGAATAACCCGCCAATGATCTCTATCGCCCAAAAAGAAATCTCCGCCCCCAGCGAATCGCTACTGAAGCAAAAGCATCCTAAAACTCACAGCCACTATAGGTTTCAGGATTTTTTTTCCTTCGATCGCCAGATGGGTACAATTAACGACTGGAATAAGTCGCGCAACATTTTTACCAGCGAAGACTTCATTATCGGTTTGGTGGAGGGACTCGAAGAAGAAGTAGGCCCGGCGTCCTCTGTCATCATGTATACTATTGGTTGCCATTGGGGGCTCCAAGATTCCGAATTTTTTCAAAAATGGTTTAGTGCCGAATTCAGCCAGAACATCCGCCAGTCAAATCTCATGTTTCTGCTAGAAACTTGGTGGTGGCCTTTCACTGCTCAAGGTTGGGGTCGCTGGGAAGTTGACATGAGCGATCGCAAACACGGCTGCATCTTCATCAATATCTTTGACTCAGCAGTTGCTCGCACTTTGGGCGACGTAGGCAAACCGGTTTGTCACCTATATGCCGGTTTGTTCGCTGGTTTCTTCGGAGCTCTAGTCAAAAAGCCTCTGAGCTGCATAGAACTCCAATGTTACTCAATGGGAGAAACATATTGCAAGTTCCTGCTCGGCAACCCTGATAAAATTGATGCAGCAGCATTCTGGCTCAACGAAGGTGCCAACGCCCGCGATATTCAAACTCGACTGCAACACGGTGAAATATTGCGGTAAACAACGTGGAAAGGCACATCCCCTGCCCTGCCTTTCCTCCCACCAATTTCGCGATCGAGAGTCCGATGGTGGGCCTCTCCAGGCAGGAAAAAAGATGAAAAGTCAAACTTCATGGTTGGACAAGTCTGTCCAAGATTTCTTTGGTCACTATAATTGGTTGGGAAAACCTTTAGAAACCCAAAATGGCTCGACCCCCGGTCAAGTTATGACTTTAACCCAGCCAGTAGCAGACTTTTTTCAAGCTATTTCTTGGGAAGGAATTCCCGAAGTAGGTGCTCTACCCCTACCGCCACCCTTGCCAGTAATTTCTATTTCTGAACAAGCAGAAGTCACCATTGATGACCTATTCGACCTGTTTTAATCTGTGTGCGAAATGGAAAACAAAAAATATGACAATCCCTCATCCCTCATTTTTCATATCTCCTCTCTCAAAATCCCTCCGTTAAATCCGTTAAATCCCGTACACTGCTCCTTGCCGAACTTCCTTCCTTATATCAATTACCGATTACCACTTAATAAAAATCATGCACCCTGAGATTGAGTCGCTGCTGGATCAGGCAGAAAACCGCTTTTTAAAAGGCGAAGAACTCATAGCTTTTAAGCGTCAAGCTGCAACTCTTGCCCAGCGCTTAAAAATTTACGAATTTTTGCGAGATAAGGAAGCAAGCATCTTCCAACCAATAGCCAACCAGCTACAAGAAACATTCCCCGACGAAAAACAAGAAACCTTAGAACGATCGCTCAAACACTGGCTGTTAGTCTTGCGGTACTGCGCTATGGCCATGCTGCTTAACGATCTAGATTTGCTCGAACAGCGCCTCCTAGACTGGCTTTCCGGCATAGTCGAAGTCCACCAAACTCAAAAGCTCGAAGCAACTGTTTGCGATCTGCTGCAAACTCGTTTAAAAGAACTGCTTTCCGAGCAAGCCAGGGCTATATTACAGCCATTTTTAGACCAAGCGCAGTCAATTGTGATTGACCAAGGTAATAAATAATAAGCCAATTCCCAATTCCCAATTCCCAATTCCCAATGATTAATATTGCCGACTTGCTCAAACAGCCCCGACTCCCTGGAAACTACTTTGCCAGCGATGCCTACGTCCGAGGCGACCTCGAACTCGGCTTGCTCGAAAACCGCCGGGGCGATCGACTCATAGCGCTCCCAGAAACACTGATTCAAGCGATTTATATCGGCTTAGAAAAAGAAACTGGTCAAGCCTCCCGCCTCGTCCTTTTCAACTGCGGTCGCTGGTGGGGTAAAAACTTCTACGTGCGTTTTTGCGAAGAAGTCAGCGAATACTACGGTCAGCCAGTTTCTGAAATGGAAATGGTAGAATTTCTTCAGTCCTTGCAACAGTGCTGGAAAACTCACGGATGGGGAACACTTGAACTGGACCCCAGCTATTCCGAACAGGGCTTTTTAATAATAAAAACTGCTAACTCTCTTTTTGCCAAAACAGCTCCCAAGTCTAAGCAGCCAGCCTGTTTTCTAGAAGCAGGTATTTTAAGTTCGTTCTTTAGTCAGCTTACAGGTCGAGAACTGCACTGCCTGCAAACCTCGTGCGAATCCTTGGGTTCGGACTGCAATCGCTTTATTTTAGGGCTGCGCGATCGCCTCCAACCAGCAGATGTTTTTCTCGAAGAAGGACAAGAACACGAAGCTATTATCAGTCAACTTTCCCAAAAAAGTTGACTTATTTGACAGCTATTAGCAACAAACTAATAGCTGTCAAATCGATAGCTACACAGCCATAAAATCCACTATAATAAAAACTGTGAGTTAAATTATAAAAAAGCTAAAGACTTGGGAAATCCGATTTTAGCTATTTTAAAAAAAACAAGTTATAACTATAGCAATCCTCGCATCATTCGCAAAATCGAGCGAGACCAGAATCCTTGCAGTGCGAGCCAGAAAGCTCGCGTATAATGCAAGCAAATCATTTAGGATTGCTAGAGGAGCTAGACAATTCATAACTTATCCTAGAAACTCAGAAAATTTAAAAGCAATCACAACCTAAAACATTTTGCTAGAACTTAATGGACGCCAATGAACTTCTAAATCGATATGCAGCCGGCGAAAGAGATTTTAGACTGGCAAATCTGCGCGGCATTGTCTTGAGTCCGATCGATTTATACCGTTCCAGCGATGCCCCAACTCTCATCTTGGCAAACCTCAACCAACACCAGCACCGACCCTACTTAATCGGTGCTAACCTCAGCGGTGCCGACCTCACCAAAGCCCATCTGAGCCGAGCCAACCTCAGCAAAGCTGACCTCAGCGGAGCCAATCTCACCGGCGCCAACCTCATGGCAGCAAGTCTCAGCGGAGCCAATCTCAGCGGAGCCAACCTCACCGGCGCCAACCTCGCCGGATGTCACCTGAATTGGGCAAATCTGACCGGAGCAATTCTCCCCAAGACCAATCTTGCAGGTGCAGATCTGAGCGCCGCCAACCTCACAAAAGCCGATCTGGGCGAGGCAAATCTAAGTAAAGCTTATCTGATTAAAGCCAATCTCAACGGGGCCAACTTCAAAGATGCCTGCTTAAGTCTAGCGAGTCTCAAAGAGGCAGACTTGACCGAAGCACAGCTCACCGGAGCTGAATTGTTCAAAGCCAACCTAGCCGGAGCCAACTTAACCCGTGCTAACCTCAGCAAAGCCAAGCTGTTGCAAGCTAATCTCAGGCGAACTAACCTCACTCAAGCCTATTTAAACGGCGCGTGCTTGAGCGAATCAGACCTCAGCGAAGCTTGCTTGGATAGAGCCAATTTGTGCAAAGCAGACCTGAGCAAAACCTACCTGAGAAATATTACTTTGAATGGCTGCCACTTAAGCGGTATCAACCTCAGCGGGGCCGATCTGGGCGGTGTAGACTTGAGCCGCAAACTTTTAACTGGAATCAATATGGCAGAGGCATTGTTGAACGAAGCCAACTTGAGCGGTGCTTATCTGATAGAAGCTAACTTGAGCGGAGCCTACCTCAGCAAAGCCAACTTGAGCCTAGCCTACCTGATCAATGCCGACCTGTCTAATTCTTGCCTGCATGAAATTGACTTGAGCAAAGCTAACCTGAGCAAAGCCAACTTGCAGAAAGCTGACTTGACAGGAGCCAACCTCCGGGGAGCCATTCTCACTGAGGCGGATTTGAGGGGAGCGAAGTTGATTGGAGCCATTCTTCCTAACGGCACAGTTTATCGCCATTAACGTGTCAACCCCCTTGATTATTTGCCGAGTAAAGTGCGGTTGTTGTCCAGAATCGGAAAAAATAAGTTCCTTTCTTCCACAGTGAGATATTGTTTGAGTACCTTTTTCATTACATCGTAGGTCACGGTCGCAGTATTGCGAACTTGAACAGCGCCTAAAATAGTTTGCAACCAAAGCAGGAGCCGATCGCGCAACCGTTCATTATCGTCAATCAACATTGCAGCAGCCGAATGCCTCAACACCTGTACAATATCTCCACGGCACTTTTGGGTCACATCTTGAGCCCCCCGGCGAAATAAATTAGGGTCGAGAGACTGCATTTGTGCTTCCACTTGTTGCATAATTTCTGTTTCAGACGCTTGAATTTTTTTATAAGCACTGATCCGGTGGTTCAAAGAGTGAAAGTAGTCTTTCAAAAATTGGAGTTCTTCAGCACTGGCGTAGCGTCCGTCTGCTTCCGTGCTCAAACGTGCAAGTTGGCTCAACATAAATTTTTCTCTACTACTAAAATACAAACATATCAGTTTTAAGCTTCTTTAGTCCGAACTAAATACTGTCCTACTTGAAAGCGGGTTTCATTAAGCTGTGTAACAATCGAACGAGTAATTAACTTTCCCGATTCTACAACTACTTGACCCGTAATTGGGTGTAATAAATCTTGCTGAGCCCGGCGGCCAATTAGAGCTTCCACATTTTCAATAGCATTAATGTACATCCCTGCGGGCAACTGTACAACCACACCCTCGCCCATAATTTGAGCCTGACAAGCAAGCCGCGAATTGGCTTGAGCTGTAGTAATGACTTCCAAAGTCCTCCTCTCGCGGCGGTTCATGTCAGATAAGCCTTCCATGCCTTCTTTAATGTAAACGTGGCAGGTAGCGCACATTCCCCGCCCCCCGCATTCCTTGAGAACGTCTAAGTCTTTGGAAAGTAAGGCAGACAGGATATTAGATCGGGTTTCGACTGCCATTTCCTCGGAAATTGGATCTAGTCTAATAATTTTAACCATATTGATTGTTGCTCCTGTCAAGTTCAGTATTTAGCAAGTACGATCGACATATTCAAAGCCAAAAAAATTTGGCTAACACTCAAAAAGGTTAAAATGGCTGGATCGCAGCATCGGCTTCCGGCTCTCTAACCCAGATAGTATAACCGCGCTTCTGTTTTAGCAATCGCTGTTCCGTCGGCCCTATTCCCCAGCTTAGCTGCGATTGCTAAAACCTTAGATTTTTCGTTGACTGCCTTGAAACAACTGTAACAGTCGCGATCGACTAAAATAGCAGCCACAGGTAGTTATATATCTCGCACCCGAATCCGGCAAGATTGCTACTGATTCCGAAACTCAAGGATTTTAGTAGGTGTGACTGTGCGATCGCTCGATTGTCGGCTGAGAATCAACCTGAGATAACATAGGCTGTACCTGGCTAGAAATTAAAAAATTTGAATTTTTGTCAAAATTCTTTACATATTTTAATACTAGCTCAAGCATTTCCTACAATTAGACCGATGCAACATTCTAAGTACCGCATTTTAGGGCTAGTCGGACAAGGACAATTTGGTCAAGTGTTTTGTGCCAGCGTTCGAGAAACTCCCGCCAAGGACTCCCGCCTCACCAGCCAACTGGTCGCTCTCAAAGAACTCAGCCATCAAAAAGCCCCAACTAGCGAATTTTTGCGAGAGCTGTGGTTTCTGATCACCTTGCAGCACCCTAACATTGTCACCTGCCGAGCTCTAGAACACACAGCTACAGGCAGGTACTTGGTTATGGACTACTGCGAGGGAGGAACCCTCCGCAACCTGCTCAAACAAGACCGCCCCTTGCGGCTGCTCGAAGGTTTGCAGCTAGTCATGGAAGTTTTAGCAGGCTTAGACTACGCCCACCGCCGAGGCGTAGTTCACTGCGACATCAAACCCGAAAATATCCTGCTAACTTTGGGCTCCAAAGGTTGGTCGCCCCGGCTGTCTGACTTTGGCATCGCGCGCCGCCTGCCAGAAATCGGTACCACTCGCCTCCACCAAGAAATTTCTCCCGACGCTACCGTAGGTTCCCCTGCTTACATGGCCCCAGAGCGGTTTTACGGTCTTTACTCTCCCATGTCAGATATATATGCAGTTGGAATTTTGCTGTTTGAGTTGTTAATGGGCTACCGCCCTTTCGGCGGAACCCCCGGAGACTTGAGATGGGCGCACCTGAATCAACGCTTGCAACTTCCCGATGCCATCCCCGAACCTTTGCAAGTAATAGTCAAAAAATCTTTGGAAAAGCTGCCAGCCCGCCGTTTTGCGAGTGCTGCCCAAATGGCTCAAGCTCTGCGGCTGATCATGTACGACCCCGCTGTCAGGCAATTGGGGGACTGCTTTATTCCTTGGGACAATCCCGCAACTAAGGAGGCTAAAAATCTGAAGTCGGAAACTGAGTCTTTGCTGGAAGTCGAAGAAGAAAAAGCATCACAGTCGGCTATTAATTTACTTCGGACTGTGCGCTATTCGCTTTCGCAGTCAAAGCCACTGATACTTGCTGCACCGCTGACGGCTTTAATTGCCACTGAAACGTATCTCTATGCTGCTGTAGGTAAAGAGGTGAAGGTTTGGTGTCACCCGGGAAAACAGCTAGTTACAGGAGAAATCTCTACTTCTATATTAATGCCGGAAATCGTGCGCGACATTTTACCTGCTTCCTACGGCTGCTGCGTTCTCACTCCGCAAAAACTTTACTGGCTCAACGATCGCTCTTGGGAGCCTCAGTGCTTGCTGGATACAGGTTTCAGGCAAGGGTCTGAGGCTTTAAAAGCTGCTGTTGATTCTCACGGTCGCTGGTTGACAGTAGCGGTTCCCGGGGAACTGCGTTTTTATTCTTTAGCTGCAAACAGCACTGCGGGCGATCGGGAAAAAGCCCTGAAGCCGATGGCTACTGTGCCGTTAGCGGAACACTATTTACCAGAATTAATGTTTTTGGATCGGCGACACGTCTTAGCAATTTGGTCGGACAACGAACCCAAAAATCCCCAAACAATTTTTAGAGTTTACACTCGCCGCGGCACGCCGGTGGGTTCTGTGCGGTTGTCTACCAGTGTCGGACAGACGCTGCTGACACCTGAACCGTATACTTTGCTAGGAATTCCTCAATCTGGTAAAGCGGCCGTGCTGTTGATGAAATTGTGGCCGCTCAAGGTAGCGCGAATTTCCCTTGAAAGTTTGCCCGTGGCTGCTTGTGTGACTAATTGGGGATGGGTTTTGGCAGATGTTGGGGGGCAGATTCTGGTGTTAAACAGTCAAGGCCTTCAAGTAGGGAATTTTAGCAGCCCCGCCGCACCCCGGGCGATCGCCCCTTGGGGAAAGACAGGTTTAGCGATTGCGGTCAATACTGAGGAAGAGAGTCACTTACACTTTTTAGATGTAGATGTAGATGTAGATGTTGAGGAGACCAACTCGCGATCGAGCATCAAAGGCTGATAACTGGCGTAACTGAAGGATGTGTTTCGGGGTTGCTGTAATTGAGGAGAGTGTGTTGGCGATCGATCTAAGCATTGGCTTTTAGTTCTTTTCCCAAAGGCTATGGAGTAAGGCGGGTTACAGTACCGTACCCTGTGGTACTCAATTTTATGTAAGAGGACTTACACGTGGCGGACGATCGTCCGTCGTCGGGTCAATGCCATACAGAACCATCGCTCAGCTAAGTAAAGCGAATGCAGACAATACGTTAGATAGGACTCAGATTCACCAACACCTGCTTGTGTCATGGTGAACCACACCTCCGAGTAAGTCCCACGATCTTTTTTCACCTCTTCCCGATTCTACATACCCTTGATGAGAGTCCCCTGCCAAAAAACCTATTTTTGGGTCAAAAAAAAGACCCCTTCCCATAAAGAGGAGTGAGCCAGCGGATGTCGGAGCGCGGTGTAAGAGCCAAAACCCTGACGGTGTATGGCTTCAAAAAATAATCAAAAATAGTTTCACAAAACGCTTGACAACCCCTTGCGGAATAAGTATATTAATAAAGCGCCAGAAGAGAAGCGGTTCAAACAACCGCGAACTAAAGGCAAAAAACTGAACCTAGAAAAAAGAATAGTTTGAAAGCTTAAAGCACTATTAACCTCGTCAAAAAAATCAAGATCGAGA
>NZ_JAUBRJ010000058.1:38443-51618 GCF_036701805.1 Microcoleus sp. N3A4 | reverse complement strand
ACTTTTCTATATATTTGTTCAGATATTTTCACTGATTTAGCTATTGATTTAGCATAGTAAGTAAGGAAGAACCATAATTTTAGAAATCGCGTATTAGCTTGCTTCTCTGATTAGATAAAATTATAACCACAAGTTCAGGAGAGCCAAAAAATCTATCAGAGAAGAGGTAATTAGCTTTTCGTAACAGGGACTTTAATCACTACTATTTAGCAGTAGCGACTAAAGTTGCGCTTTTTCCTATTTTTGGAGGCAGAAGTTAGGGGGATTTTTCTGAGTCAGCGATGCGCGATCGCCATTCCTTAAGATCCTGAATGGTAAAAACGGCTTGAAAATCCAATCCCGCCTCGCGATATAATTCCCCTCCACCTTGCTCCCTGTCAATCAGCGACAACAGGCGATCGACTTTATAACCAGCACCCCGCAACCGTTCCACCGCCTGCATCGCCGACTTGCCCGTCGTCACCACATCCTCCAAAACCGCCACATTTGTCCCCTCTGGCAACAGCGGCCCCTCAATATACGCCATTGTCCCGTGTCCCTTCGTCTCCTTTCTGACAATTAGCGCCGGAATCGATCGGCCTTCCAAAGCCGAAACCACGCTCACAGCAGTTACAATCGGGTCAGCACCCAAAGTCAAACCGCCCACCGCTTGCACGTCCGACGACAGCATCGACAACAGCAAACGTCCCGTTGCCAAAGCACCTTCAGCGTGCAGCGTCACCGGTTTGCAGTTAATGTAATAAGAACTTTTCTGCCCTGAAGACAGCACAAAATCGCCTTCGCGATAAGCAAACTCGCACAACAAATCTAGAAGTCGATCGCGCAACACTTTTAAATCCGCAGCATTCATAACTCACACCGTGTAAAAAACACAAATAATCCGCCGATAATCAGTTTATATTGGAATCGGAATTAATTAAGGAGGCCCAAATATATGAGTCAAAAGTTAAAAAGCCTGAGCGGCGCGTTGATTCTCGCTGTCGCCTCTGCCGCACTGGCATCCGTCAAACCAGCTCAAGCACAAACAGAGCGATTTCACCCAATTGCCGACGACTTCAACCGACAATTTTTTCAAGCTTCAGGAGACTTTTACCACAACGTCAGCTTGCAAGGTTACTTGGGCGACTATTTAGGCATCGGTTCCCCGAGCGGCGTCGTTGCCTTTCCCGAAAAAGAAATCGAGAGGGATGCCAGTCGCGTCAACGGCTTCTACCGACGAGTAATGCAGCGGCAAGTTTCCAGCGATCCGATTCTCCGCGTCCCAGATGCCGTCAATCCCTTCGATGCCTCAGTCATGGCACTGCCTCCAGCTTGCCAGCTAGCACCTCAACCCAGCGGCTGTTTCGCCACTCCCGCCGGACTCCAAGATCAGTTTACACTTCCAAGACAGCAGCAAGATTCACCGACCGATCCAGGGCCCGTCAGAGGACTTTATCAAGTATCGCCGGCCGGCAAAAATTAGTCGATCGACAGTTACGAGTTTTGAGCCTAGGCGGGTTTACTAAATCTCGGATTTGTATTAGAGAGAAAGTCTGAACCCGCCCCAAAATTTCATGTTTTGGCAATTCTTTCGGTAAACAACGTGCAACTGGCTTTTTTAACTATCGCGGTTATTTTACAAGCATAAATACAGCATATTCCATGTATATGTGGTACACAAAATCTTTTAGTAAGTAAGGTGCGTCGCCAACCGTCAATCTGCAAGTTTCATTGAATCGGCTCCGCAGCGACGCACCCTACATAAGTAATTGGACAGAATTAATTACACACTGATTTTTTGCTAATTTTTTACTAGACAAGGCTTGTAGCCCAACTTTTGTGTAATTAATTGTGTCCTACTACTTAACACGTATCACACAATATAGCTGAAAAGTGTACTTCATGAACCTGGAATATGCTGTATTATCCAATCTTTATCAAACAATGCTGCCGTCAGGCATGATTGTTCTTTTCAAAAGAGCTTCGCCCAGATTAGCTCCCGCCAAGTTCGCTCCTCTGAGATTTGCCCCGGTCAAATTCGCCCCTCTCAAATCAGCTTTGCCGAGGTTTGCCCACCGAAAATCGGCAGCGCTCAACTCCGCAAAACAGAGATTTGCCCTGAAAAGATATGCTCCAGTGAAGTGAGCTTCTCCGAGGTTAGCTTTAGAGAAATTGGCTGCATAACAATGTGCTTCAATCAATTCGGCTTGAGGGAGATTGGCTTGACTGAGATTAGCACAGTTGAAGTTTGCGCCCATCGCATTAACTCGAAACATCACCGCACCGATTAAATTTGCATCTCCTAAATCGGTTTGTTGGAGATTGGCACCGCTAATGTCCGCCCCAATTAAATTAGCACCGCTCAAATCAGATCCTCTGAGGTCGGCCGCTCGGAGGTTAGTTCCAGTTAAATTGGCTTTAATTAAATTAGTTTCGAGCAGTTGTGCTCCGGCAAGATTTGCTAAACTGAGGTTGGATTCGGCGAGGTTTGCCGCAATTAATTTAGCCTTAAACAAGTCTGCTTTAAAAAGGTTAGACCGCCAAAGATACGCACCTCTGAGATTTGCTTCGGCGAGGTTAGCTTCGCTGAGATCCGGTTCTAGATTCGGGTTGAGCTTTCTCCATTCAATCCAAGCAACTGCACCTTTTTTCAGGAGCGCTAAATGCTGTGTGTTTGCCATAATTACATCTCCTTTAACGGCTATTCCTTGCGGCCAAAAATTGCTGGATTTTCCCGACCAGCCACGCTTTCCACCGCCGCAATTGCTGCCTGGGAGCCTGCTATAATATCTCGTTCTGCGCCGCCTAGGTAAAGCCGTCCGAAACTACCGACAGCCTGAACTTCTAAGATGTTAATAGATGCGCCTTTTTCTGCTTCATTGGCCGCCAGCGCTGCATAGGCCGCCGGTTCTACTTCTAAGACGTAAAGCGTTTGTCCCGCCAGCAGCAACTGTCCGCGGCGGGTGCGGTTAATTAATTGTGTTTGGTGGGGGTCAATGTTGCGAATAATTTGACTGGAAATCACTCGCGGTTTGATACCTTCTTCTCTGCGGACTCCCATGAATTCTAGAATTGCTTTGCCTGCGGCCCGCGTTTCCCCCTGCTGACTCGAGTGTACTTCCAGAAGGCCGTACAAGCGTTCGACTATCTGCACTCCGGGGCGCACGGAGGCTGATTTTAAGGCGACATCGGTAATTCGGTTAATTTCGATACCGGGCGAGATTTCTATCCACAGCGACGCATCCCCCGGCAGCGGCAAGAATCCGGCGGCGATGGTGCCGATGTATGCTGCGTGCTGCGGCTGCAAATTGTCTAGAAATACGTAGCTGCGTAGCTCTATTCCCAAAAGTTTTTATCTCCGTCGATCGAGTTCCAACTGTTGTCTGTGCAATTGTTTGTGCAATATCTGAGTTTACCTTTTTTTTTGACAACTCCTCGGCCCGAAGGCACGAGGATTCTTGGTTCATTGGGACTACTCACGTAGCTTGCCCTCCCCAAAATTCACTGCGATTTGCCCAACCGCTGTATATCCACGCTGCAACACCACTTGCGCGGCTGCAACATCTCGATTCGTTTCATAGCCACAGGTTTGACATCTATGTACCCGTTCGGATAGTTCTTTTTTGCCTGTATGAGTTTGACATCTTGGACAAGTTTGACTTGTTCCATTCGGGTCTACTTTTGCGAAGTATGCACCTCGCTTAAAGCAAACATGACCCAAGATATTCAGGAACTGACCAAACCCTGCATCAAGCGTGTGCTTGCTCAGCATTCCGGCTGACATTGCTTTGAGGTTCAAGTCCTCAGCAAATACTGTTTGGGCTGCGTCGCATAAATGATGAGCCGTCTTGAAATGAAAGTCTTTGCGACTGTTCGAGATGTATTCGTAGTGCTTGGCTATTCGGTGATGAATTTGACGAAACTTCCTAGAACCTTTTTTCTTGCCTTTCAGTTGACGTTGCAGTGATTTCAACTTGCGTTGTCCATCCACAAAGAATCGAGGTCTATCAATCAATTCACCATCAGAAGTTGCCAAAAAATGTTTTAACCCTAAATCAATCCCTAATCCATGCCCTGGAGGTGAGGCTTGAGGCACTTCGACATCACATTGCAAAGTGAGCATGGCATAGTAGCCAGAAGCCCTTTTAATAACGCGAATTTGCTTGACATCAAACCCTTGAGGGATTGGACGTGACAGGTGCATTTTTACGGGGCCAATCTTGGGTAGGTTGACCCAATCGGCATCCTCAAACCGTTTAACTGATTCTAGATTCAATTGAGGGAACACAAATGAGCGCATCCGCTTTTTGAATCTAGGAAAACCGTGTCCTCGTTCCCACATCCCCACAAACGCTGCCTCTAATTGGCGCAACGCCTGCTGCAAGACATGGGTGTGAGGCAGTTTCAACTCAGGAATTAACTTCTTTGCTTGGGCTAATGATTTGCATTGGCGGGCAAAGGTTGGACGCGGTGTATCAGCAGGGATAATGTATTCCTGTTTAATGCTGCACGAGTTGATATCACACTTACGAGAATTAACCCAATCTTTTCGTTCTCGCAATGCAAAGTTGTAGACCTTGCGACAAATATTGAGCCACTGGTCGAAAGTCTGGCGTTGCGTATCGGTAGGAATGAGCTTGTACTCGTAGGTGAGATTTAACATACAACCATTGTATAACCAGCCTGAATAAATGCGGTGCTGTTTATTCAAAAACCTTGCTTGAGAGATTCCGAACCGAAAGTCCCCCTAGAAGGGGGAGGCTTGTATCCCATTTTTTTTGTCAACAACACCTTGTCTGTTGTCGGGAGTGCCGGAGTGCCTCACAACCTAGTGAGGTGCCAGGCCCGCGATTTCTAGTGCCGGAGTGCCTCCGCGAGCATTTTTTAATTTCGTGCGCCTGCTAAAAAATTGATATCAATCTGTAGTAATAGGTGGAACTTAGCAATGTTTACTGCTAGAGGTGGATTTAACTTTAAAAGCCGATCGATATAGTGGTGATAGTTAAAGATTTTTGCCAACAGAGAGCATTTGAATTATGAAACGTTCTGATTTGTCCAAAGCAATCGGTGCAGGAATTATAGCTGCAGGTTTAGCAATTGTACCAGGTAATCTGCCAGCCTCAGCTCAGACAAATACAGCTCCCGGTACTAACAGCACTACCACCACCACCACTCCTCGCTCCGATGTCTACAATGCTGATGCCGATCGCGATTTTGATTGGGGATGGTTGGGATTGCTCGGCTTGTCGGGTTTGTTAGGTTTGATTCCCCGCAAACGCGAAGAAAATGTTCGCTATACCACTACAACGAGCGATCGCGAGCCCGCCGTGCGTACAGACTTGCGCTAATGCTCCAGTATTAGGGTTGTGGGCATGATGCAGGGACAGGATGTTTTAACCTGTCCGATATCCAAAAATCATCAAAAAACCTCCACCTGTGAGGTTTTTTTGTTTGACATGATGCGAACCTATGTTATATCAATTCCGGTTACACCGTCCGCGATTGTTGACTGTTGACTGTTAACTGTTGACTGTTAAAAATCTAAAATCTAAAATCTAAAATCGGTTGACTGTTGACTGTTGACTGTTAAAAATCTAAAATCTAAAATCTAAAATCGGTTGACTGTTGACTCGATTTTATGATTCCGATGCAACCGGAAACGATATTATTTATTGCTTCTTTTCTTCATCCTTTCTTCCTTCGCGTCCTTCGCGTCTTCGCGGTTCGTTAAATAAATATTTTTACGAATACAAGAACAGTTTAAAAAAAGTTTTCGCCCGCTCGATCGAGCAAATCCAACATCGCCTGCACCAACTTGTCGGGGTCTAAAGGCTTAGGAATGTGCCGCTGAAACCCAGCAGCCAGCGCCTGCTGATAGTTAATTTCTCCAGCATAAGCGGTGAGGGCGATCGCCGGAACCAGTCCCCCTTGCTCTGGCGCCAGAGCCCGAACTTGCCGCAGCAACATATAACCGTCGGTGTCGGGCATTCCAATATCGCTCAACAGCAAATCCGGCAGAGACTGAGTTAAAACCGCCAAGGCATCGGCGGCGTTAGAAACGGCTGTAACGCTTGCCCCGCAATCCTCAAGCACAAAAACCACCAAATCTAGCGCATCGGCATCATCATCAACCGCTAACACCTTGATACCGCTCAAATTGAAGGATTGCTCCGGCGCAATCGCCGCAGGACTTCTCTGAGGTTGTACGGGCATCAGGGGTATCCTGACGGTAAATGTCGCGCCTTGTCCTTCGCCTCCACTGTCCGATTTCACCGTGCCGCCGTGGAGTTCGACGAGATGGCGGACGATCGCCAATCCTAAACCCAATCCGCCAAACTTGCGCGCGATCGTGCTGTCAGCTTGCCGGAAGTAGTCGAATACATAGGGCAGAAAACCAGGTTCGATGCCTTTTCCAGTATCAGTTACAGTAATTTGGGCGTTGGTGTCAACCCGATCGAGAGCGACTTCGATTTTGCCTCCGGGCGAGGTGAACTTGACGGCATTTGACAGCAAATTCCAGACTACCTGCTGAAGTCGGCCCGCATCGCCCAACACTGGGTTGAGATTCGGTGTAAATTGAGTGCATATTTGAATCGACTTGACTTCCGCCGCCAGACGCATCGTTTCAATGGCCGCGTCGATCGCCCCGGCTAAATCCACAGGTACAATATTCAAGCTGACTTTGCCTTGCATAATCCGCGACACGTCTAGCAAATCTTCGATAAGCTGGGTTTGCAATTTGGCGTTGCGCTCGATCGTCTCTAAGGCATAAAGCTGCTTTTGGGGTGTCAGACTGTTCGATCGCAGCAGCTTCGCCCAGCCCACAATTGGGTTTAAGGGAGTCCGCAATTCGTGGGACAAAACAGCCAAAAATTCGTCTTTGACGCGGTTAGCGTGTTCTGCTTCTTCCCGCGCTGCCTTTTCCCCGGCTAGAAGGCGTTCCCGTTCCGCTTCTGCCAGGAGGCGATCGGTAATGTCAGTGTTGGTGCCGCACCAGCGCAGCAGCTTGTTTTGCTCGTCGCGAATCGGCACGGCGCGGGAGAGAAACCAGCGGTACGATCCGTCTTTGCCGCGCAAGGGGAAAGTATCTTCCCAGGCTTCGCCTGTTTCAATGCAGCGCCTAAATTTTTCGACAACCCGATCGACGTGTTCCGGGTGGTGAACCTGCTGCCAGCCCCAGCCCTGCATTTCCTCTAGGGTTGTCCCCGTGTAGTCAAACCAGCGCTGGTTGTACCAGAAAATCCAGCCGGTGGCATCTGTCATCCAGGCAAACTGGGCGATGTTGTCAGCTAGAGCGCGGAACCGAGCCTCGCTTTCGTGCAGATCCTGCATGGCTCGCGCGTGCAGGATCGCAGGCCAGAGGCGAGCCACCACTTCTTGCATCAGCGAAACTTCATCGGCCCGCCAGTGCCGAACCGCCTTTGATGTCACCACCAAAAGAGCCACCCAGCGCCCTTCCTGAAGGCAGGGAACATCGACCAAAGCGCGCATGCAAAGGGCATCGTAGCTATCGACCGCATGCGCTGTATGCGGGTCATTAGCGATATCTGAGATGACAAGTGTTTGACCTGCCATAGAGAGAGTTTTCAGTTCTGCCGTCTTAAAGTCTGAGATTTGATAGGTGCCGGTGATGCTGGCCAGGTCGGACTGGTGCCAGTCTTGCTGGGCAATTGCCAGGCCGGCTTCTACATCGATTTCGTTCCATATGCAGCGATCGGCCTTTAAATACTCTCCCAGACTGTTCATCGCTTCCCACAACATTTCTGCGGGGTTAGAGCGCTGCCGCAAGCGGACTTCGAGCTCAGAGAGAAACTGCTCGTTCAGTTGGGCCCTTTTGCGATCGTGAATATCGGTGTTCGTGCCGATCCACTCGACAATTTCGCCTCCCGCGCCGCGAAATGGGACGGCGCGGGACAAATGCCAGCGTTCCATTTGGTCTGCGGCCCGCCGCAGGCGGAGCTCAAGTTGATAAACTTCTCCGGTGACTTGACACTCTTGCCAGCGGGCAAAAGCTTGTGCTGCATCGGACGGCGGCACCAGGGACTCCCAATTGTTGCGAACGGCTTCCTCGTAAGACATTCCCAGATATTCCAACCATTTTTGTTGATTCGTAAAACGAATTTCTCCGGCGGAGTCTACGTTCCAAATCAGGTGGGGCAGCGACTCAGCTAGGAAGCGGAAGCGGCGGTCGCTTTCTGCTAAGCTTTCTTCGGCTCGTTTGCGATCGTCAATATCAATGCCGATCCCGGCCCATTGCACCACCTGTCCCTTCGCGTCTTTGAGGGGTACAAGTCGCGCTAAATGCCAGCGGTAGGTGCTGTCAAACCGCAGCACCCGACACTCAAATTCGTAGGATTCCCCTGCTTCAATCGCCTTGGTGCGCGTGGCGACAACTGTTGGCAGATCGTCAGGATGAAATAAGTGCAGCACCGGCGCAGCCAGCGGAAATTCTGGCATCATGCCCGTGTAGCTTTTCCAGTGTTGGTTGCAAAACTCTAACCTGCCGTCGGCGGTGTTGATCCACATTAATTGCGGGACGCCATCGGCGATGGTGCGGTAGCGATTTTCGCTTTGCCGCAGTGCTTCTTCTATTTGCCGGCGCTCGGTTTTGTCCTGCATGATTTTCAGGAAACCTTGCACCTCGCCGGCTGCGTCGCGCAGGGGCATCACCAGCCCGCTGCCCCACAAGCGGCTGCCATCTTTGCGGAGGTGCCAGCGCTCGTTTTCTCCTTTTCCCTGAGTCAGGGCGCTGTGCATTTCTGCTTCCGGCTTTCGGGCAGCGGAGTCTTCTGGGGTGAAGATGATGCGTCCGTGCTGGCCGACGATTTCAGCTTCGGTATAGCCCAGCAATCTCTGGGCGCCGGCGTTCCAACTGGTAAGGTGTCCGCCGGTGTCGAGGGTGAAGATGGCGTAGTCTTTGGCGCTGTCTAGAATCAACTGCAGGTGGGTTTCGCGATCGCGCAGTGCTGCTTCTGTTTGTTTGCGCTTGGTAACGTCGCTGGTGAAGCCGACTATTTTGGTCGCTTCACCTTGCTGGTTGCGGATCGAACAGCCGCGCTCCCAAACATCGATCCAGCGCCCGTCTTGGTGCCGGACTCGGTACTCGATTTCGTAGCGATCGGCACTTAAGATTGAGTCCGCTCCGGCTTGGATGCGCGCCCAATCGAGGGGATGGATGCGTTCTCTCCACCACTCTGGTTCTGTCGGTGCGTCCTCTGGGCAGACACCGACGATCGAGGACAGTCCCTCGGAACGGTAAACTGAGTTCGATGCGAAATCCCACTCAAACACCATGCCGTCGATCGCCCTTGTAGCTAACTGAAAGCGGTTGTTGCTTTCTTGCAAGGCGAGTTCGGCCATTTTGCGATCGGTAATTTCCTGTACCGCGACATTAATCCCGACAATCTCCCCGCCCGTGTCTTTGAGCGGCCACCAATTCACGAGCCAAGTCCGCACAACACCGGGTCGATCTTTGGTTTCACCGCTGATTTCACAATTCCGCATCGGTTCTCCGGTTTCGAGAAGGCTGCGGAACACAGCTTCGGCTGTGTCTGCGAAGTCGGGGACTATTTCGCGCACCGTCCGGCCGATGTGCGTTTCCACGGACAAGCCGTTGATTTGGGCTAACCGCTGGTTGAGCCGCACGTACCGCAAATCTGTGTCTAAAACGGCCAAACCCACGGGAGTTGTTTGGTAGAGCCACTCTATCTCTAGAAGTTGACGGCGCACGGTTTGCTCGCTCTCCTGCAGCGCGAGTTCGGCCATTTTGCGATCGGTAGCATCAAATAATACTCCGATAAACCGCACTGCTTCGCCTGCGCCGTCGTAGAGATAGCGCCCGAACGCGCTCACCCAGCGGATTTCTCCGCCGGCCCGGACGATGCGGTATTCGGGGGAGTAGAGCGATCGGGTTTGCCGAGCTGTTTCTATTGCCTCCAGGACTTGCTTTAAGTCGTCTGGATGCACGCAGTTTTGCCACGCAGCGAAGGTTGTTTCGCCGCCCGGTGTCTGTTCTCCGCCCAAAATGCTGAAATGGGTCGCCGACCAAATTACTCGATTTGTTCGCACGTCTAAATCCCAGGTTGCCATGCCTGAGCCTTCGATGGCGACGCTCAAACGTTCTTCGCTTTGTTTTAAGGCAATTTCAGTTTGTTTGCGATCGGTGATATCTGTGAGGGAACCCGCGGCCCGCACGGGATTGCCTGATTCGTCCCAAATTGCTCGCCCTCTGGCTAAAACCCATTTGTAGCGCCCGTCCCGACAGCGGATGCGGTACTCGCAGCAGTAATGTGAGGTTTTTCGGTGCAAGTGCTGCTGCCAATTGCTGTGCACGCTCTCCAAATCATCGGGATGAATGCAGCTCAAATATTGGCTGAAGTCCTTGACTTCTTCGGGCTCGCGTTCCAATATCTCTAAAAAGCGATCGCTCGCTACATAGCAATTTGTTTTCAGGTTGCAATCCCAAATGCCGTCGTTGTTGCCCTGCAAGGCTAGTTGCCAGCGTTCTTCGCGATCGAACAAAGCTTGTTTGGTTCGATCGGCGCGATCGATTTTTACGGCGGCAACGGCAAAGTCTGCTAGGGCGAGCGCGATCCGCAAGTCTTCGGCATCGAACTGGCGATCGGAATCGTGAGATACAATCCATATTGCACCCAGCGGTTGATTTTCTGCCAGCAGCGGCACGACTAAAGCTTCGGCGACCGGCAATTCTAGCTGCTGCAAGTCGGTGAAGTATTGTTCTGGAGCGAAGTAAAGCTGGGGAGTTTGGCGATCGAGACCAGCTCCCGACCAACGCAATGTGCGGGGTGTATTTGTGTGTTCTGCGGCTTCCCACGCGCCCGCCAATGCCACCCAGCGACAGATTTGTTTTGATGTGGCATTTTCTTCTAGCAAGCAGACTCCGACGCTGCCTGCGTCGCACAAATCTCGAGCGGTGGCAACCAGGGTTTTGAGCAACGTGTGGGGCGAGGTTGCCAGTTGTCGGGCCAGCGTTTGCAGCGCCCGGTTTTCAGCTTTCAAATCGGGCGATCGAGAAATGCGGCGCGACAGTTCATCGGCGATCGGAATGTCGGTTAAATTAGTTTTTGGGGTTTGCCAAGCTTCCATCAATTAGTGGTCTCTAGGTCTGTCTTTCGGTATGAGCTGGCGAGCGTACATCAGCGCGCATTTGAAACATTTGCTATATTATATTATAATCTACCGACAGACAGAATATGCGCTGTATCTTGGGAATTACTTTTTAGTTTTCAGGCTAGTTGATGGCCTTGGTTGCCTTTTCTCTGGCGGCCGCAATATGCACAATTTTATTCCTGAATCGCGCTTTTTTCCCCTATCTGACTCGGACAGAAATTCCGTCAATGCTGGATCGGGAAAATACTGTGATAATTCAGTCGCTAGGTGCGATGAACAGCACGGCCTCCATTTGCATTTAATTGTAGGTGCGGCAATTAGCGCGGCGGTGACTGGCAAAGCGCTGGCTTAGTTAGATGCAAATATTCCCGCTTATGCTTTGCCAACTCTTTACTATGGCTCGAATGAGCACTGGCATTTTTCCGGTACAATTATGCTCAGTGCTTCCACACTTTTAGCAGTAATTGGCGAAATTGCTGACACTATTTACCGAGCAGGATTTCGGAAATTAGTGTTAATGAACGATCGCGGCGGACAGCCGCAAGTGATGGAAATGGCGGCGCGGGACATTCATCAAAAATATCAACTTTTTTCGGTTTGTCCGCTGACTGTTTGTTTGGCGCGTTCCGAATGTTGCTGCTGAATTATTGACTGCGAAGGAGTTGGAGTTTGGGATTCACGCGGGTGATGCAGAAACGAGTTTGATGTTGTCAATTTTGCCGCGATCGGTGAAAATGGAACGGGCTGTTACAGAAGATCCGAAAAAATTGCCGATCGACAGTTTGCTGAGTATGGAAGGGAATTTGCCTTTTGCTTGGCTGACGCGAGAGTTGACTGAAAGTGGTGTGTTGGGCGATGCGACGGCGGCGGCGAAAGAAAAGGGCGATCGCGTATTCTCGAATCTCTCTCTGACAAGCGAGTTTCTTGATGGTACCCGCCACGCGATTTATCCGTGGAATCAATCCAAAATCTAAAATCCTCAAGCCCCCGACTCGATCCGTGGGGTCAATCCAAAATCCAAAATCTAAAATCGAATGACGGCTGGGTACAAGTTATCAAAGATATGCACAAATTTCGACAGCCGTGAGGTAATTAAAAATTAAGAATTAAAAATCAAAAATAGTTCTAATCCGTGTCAAAATAAGTCTAAGAAATTTTTTGAGTTGGAAAACTAACGATGAGTGTAAATTCTAAATTGCAGCGCGCATTTGAGCAAGGTCGCGCCCTGAAAATTATCAGCGGTTTAAATAATTTTGATGCAGCGAACGTTGCGGCTGTCGTCAAAGCAGCGGATCTCGGCGGTGCTTCTTTTATCGATATTGCTGCCGATCGAGATTTGGTATTGATGGCAAAACAGTTGACAAATTTGCCAATTTGTGTATCGGCTGTGGAACCGGAAAAATTTGTGCCTGCGGTAGAAGCTGGCGCTGATTTGATTGAAATTGGCAACTTTGATGCTTTCTACGCAGTAGGCCGCCGCTTTGAAGCTGAGGAAGTTTTGCAGTTGACTCGCGAAACTCGATCGCTATTTCCGACCATCACTCTTTCTGTGACAGTTCCCCACATTTTGGCACTCGACAAACAAGTGCAATTAGCAACAGAATTAGTCAAAGCTGGGGCTAACATCATCCAAACCGAAGGCGGCACCAGCGCCCAACCAATTCACGCCGGCACCTTGGGATTAATTGAAAAAGCAGCGCCTACTTTGGCCGCAGCCTTTGAAATTTCCCGCGCCGTATCAGTCCCCGTACTCTGCGCTTCCGGCATCTCCAGCGTCACCGCACCCCTCGCTATTGGAGCCGGCGCTGCGGGTATTGGTGTCGGTTCTGCTGTCAGTCAACTTAATAGCGAAGTGGCGATGATCGCGGCTGTTCGCAGTTTGGTTGAAGCTTTGGCTTTGGTTTCGCGATCGCACTTTGCTGCTTCAATTTAATTAAGAAGGAAGAACGAAGAAGGAAGAACGAAGAAGGAAGAACGAAGAACGAAGAACGAAGAAGGAAGAACGAAGAAGGAAGAACGAAGAACGAAGAACGAAGAAGGAAGAACGAAGAAGGAAGAACGAAGAA
>NZ_JAUBRJ010000058.1:30108-38343 GCF_036701805.1 Microcoleus sp. N3A4 | reverse complement strand
TCTCCCACTCTCCCACTCTCCCACTCTCCCACTCTCCCACTCTCCCACTCTCCCACTCTCCCACTCTCCCACTCTCCCCTTCTTCCCATCCCCACTTTTCCACTCTTCCAAAACTTCCTTAATAATTGATAAACCACACAGCATAATCATCTAATAACTGATTGTTTGGGGAACTTACATCAACTGATTCTAACTCGAATAAAGGCAACATAAACTTTTGGCGGTCGCCGACGCGATGCAGTTCCACAAATATGCCTTCTTCCTGAATCACAAAATCCTGTAACCGATTAATTATGAAGCTATCAGTATAAGAAGGTTGAGTTTTTTTGAGTCTTGCATATTCTTTTTTGCTGCCCGAACCCATTGTGTATTCTTCTTCCCATTCAAACTCTTCTATGCCGGTAACGTGGCACGGAAGTTGAATATTTTGCTTGATGTACTCTAGATATTTGACAGAGTTTTTTTGGGTGCAATCAATATTTTTAGAACCCAAAATTTTGCTCATTTTAGTTTCAAATTGCTTGGTATTAAATGGGAGATTTTCCTCGATATGCGCTAACATTTCTGGATCGAACCCGGATCTCAATTCGGATAATTCCTCCAGCAGGCGCTGGAAGTCGTTTACCGGTTTCGGTCTTCTGCCTGCTACAATGGTTTCATCAAGCTGAACGGGAGGAAGTTCGGATTGTGAAGGAAGGGATTTGCTTCGATCGGGGCGATCGTCCAATTTAGATTTGTTAACTTTAGGTTGGTTAAGTTTAGGCTTGTTAAATTTAGGCATCGCTCGGTCTCGCTGGATCGGTTTATCAATAAAGTATATCTTGGCAGAAGTACATTCGTGTCTAATAGGAGGAAGGTGTAATGCAACTACTGAAATCGCCTGATGAATCGCCAGTCTATCAAGGACAATTCGGCGAGTTTACGGTTACTCAAAGCGATCGCACGGGAGTGTTGATTTACCGCGCTGGATTGGGGGTGGCGGCGCTGTGTTTTGCGATCGGCACTACTCTGGTGCTGCAACAGGGCGACAACCCGATTGCAATTCAAGCTGTAACGCCTGTTTTTGCTTGTTTCTGGATAGCTTTAGGCGTCAGCTTGGCAACTATTCACATTTACATGATTGCGCTGCACCGAACACTACAGGTGTTTTGGGCGATCGGCGGCGCGGCAGCATTGTTTGTCGCCGTACAAAGCAGCGAACCCTTAGCTTTAGCAGTGTACGAACATCCAGCCACGTTGTGGGGAATTGGCTTTACTTTTGCCGCCTTAAATGGCATTTATTTTAAAGAAGCTTTCTGCTTCAACCGCCTAGAAACTAAGTTTTTGACTCCCGGAGTTCCTCTCTTAATTTTAGGACATATTTTCGGTTTTTTATCACCCGAAAACGAACAATTTTTGCTGGCAATTTGGGCTATTTTGTTTATCATCTTTGCTGTGCGTAAGTTTTTTCAACCGATGCCGCAGGATATCGGCGACAAGAGCGTTTTTGAGTATTTGAAACACCAATAATTTGGGAATGGGGCATTGGGAATGGGGCATTGGACTTTGGGAAATTCTATCAATTTCCCACTATTTCCCTCTTCCCCTGTCTCGCCGAATCTGCCTCCATACCCGAAAACATCTAGATCGAGTTAAAATGAGAATTCGTCTAATCCGTCGTCGAGAAATCTGGGCAATTACTAGGGAAGGTTGGGTAATTGCAAGCACGGGGTTGATAATTTTAATGCTCTTAATTATCACAAATATCCATCCATTTTTGGCGGTAAATGCGCCGATTAAAGCAGATATATTGGTTGTCGAAGGCTGGTTGCCGGATTATGCGATCGAAAGTGCGATCGCCGAATTCAAAAAAGGCGAATACCGCCAATTAATTACCACAGGAGTTCCTTTAAGCAAAGGCTTCTATCTCTCTGAATATAAAAATTATGCCGAACTGACAGCCGCGACTTGTATTGCGCTAGGATTTGATAAAAACAAAGTAGTAGCTGTACCGGCAGCGAGTGTGGTGAAACACCGCACTGCTGCTTCTGCGATCGCACTTCGGGATTGGCTGGCTGCTTCTGCGCTAAAAGTTGACTCAATTAATCTTTATTCTTTTGGCACTCACGCCCGCAGAAGTTGGATTGTTTTCAAAGAAGTGCTGAATCCTGATATTAAAGTCGGGATTATAGCGGCGGAACCGCAAGATTACAATTCACAAGAATGGTGGAAATCGAGCGAAGGTTTTCGGACAGTAACAGGAGAAATTATTGCTTATATTTATGCCCGTTTCGTAGATTGGAAAACTTAGTTATTGGTTATTGGTTATTGGTTATTGGTTATTAGTTATTAGTTCCTGGAAAGTGATATTCTGTAGGTGCGGGTTCACCAGTATCTAAAAATCACATCCAGGGTATTTGTAAACCCGCCCCGCCCCAACTAGGAATCTAAGAGGATTAATGATAAAATTATTCTCAGATAAGTTGAGGGCAACTCGTTGGTAGAAGAACGCGCTTACTGGTTAGCATGGTCGCAAATTAACGGTATCGGGCCGATTTTGTTGCAAAGATTGCACCAAAATTTCAATAGTTTGGCAGAAGCTTGGACGGCAAAACCAGTAGATTTAATGCGAATCGAAGGGTTTGGCAAGCAGATAATTGAAACCATCGTGCAAGAACGAACCCAACTCAATCCCGAAGAATTTATCGAAAAACATCTTATAAAAAATCCATGTTTTTGGACGCCCGCAGATCCAGATTATCCCCGCTTATTATTGGAGATTCCCAATCCGCCACCGGTGCTGTACTATCGCGGTTTAGTCGATCGCAAAGAGAATCAAGGAATTACGCCGACAGTGGCAATGGTTGGTACTCGCAGCCCTTCGGAATACGGCAAAAGGTGGACTCGCAAAATTAGTACGGCTTTGGCTAAAAGCGGTTTTACTGTTATTTCGGGATTGGCGGCGGGCATTGATACTGAGGCTCATATAGGCTGTTTGGAGGCGGGAGGAAGGACTTTTGCAGTCGTGGGGACGGGAGTAGATATTGTATATCCCAAACAAAATGAGAGGTTGTGCGATCGCATTTTGCATCAGGGATTGGTAATTAGTGAATATCCGGCGGGTACTCAACCGAATAAAACTAATTTTCCCCGCAGAAATCGCATAATTGCTGGCTTGAGCCGCGCTACAATAGTGATAGAAGCTCCGCACAAATCGGGTGCGTTAATTACTGCTTATCAAGCGAATGATTTTTGCCGGGATGTGTATGTTTTGACGGGCAGATTGGATGACGAGCGTTCTTTTGGATGTTTGGAATTGCTGAGTAAAGGTGCTCATCCGATTCTGCCAAATAGCGATCGACTGTTAAGCGAAGACAGGTTGTTGGAAATGCTCGGAGCTATGCCAAAATTGGATAATGCCCAGCAGTTGTCGCTATTTCCGGCAAATCCGACGGTTGAGAAGCAAGGGCCGCCGTTGGAGCCGGAATTGGCTAAGGTGTTAAGTGCGATCGAATCTGGGCCGATTTCTTTTGATACAATTGTAGAAGCAGCGGGATTAGAAGCTGGGACGGTTTCTAGTATACTTTTGCAGTTGGAATTGTTGGGATTAGTTTCGCAGTTACCGGGAATGCGATATCAGCGCTGTTGATGTGAAAGGTTAGGTTAAATCGGGTTTTATTCCCTTGATTATTCGGCGGTTGAAACCGCGTCTACACAGACAAAATCCGCCTGCGCGGATTGAAGAGAGGGAGTATTTAACCCAGCAACGGAGGACACGGCATTGCCGTGTCCCTACCGCAAAATAATTAATCTTCCTCGCTAGGATTTAAGCATCACCCGATTAATTGTAGGGAAACGGCACTGCCGTGTCCTAATTTTGGGTAACGGGTAAAATCAACCGGATTGGATGATGAAATTGCCCCGATAACCCAATCGGATATAACTATCGACAACACGGCAATTGAGGACACGGCAATACCGCGTCTCTACTCAAATTAATCCGAAATTAGCAGCACTAATACTGCTAGCAGAAACACCGCTGAGACTTGCCAAAATTTCCCCAGTTTGTGCCAACCGGATTAAAGTAGCCCCGCTATCTTCGGCAATCGCCAACTGCGAGAAATCCAGCCCGCTAGCCAATACTAACAAGTCTTGACCGATTTCAAAATCTGCGATCGTATCAGTACCGGAATTGGCAGAAAGCAAGAACTTATCTAATCCCTTACCTCCCGTCAAAGTATCACTTCCCAAACCGCCAGTCAGCAAATCATCGCCCTTACCTCCGTAAAGCAGATCGTTGCCATCATCGCCATTCAAAATGTCAGCACCGCGGTTGCCAAATAAGGCATCATCACCGCTACTTCCCAGGATTGTATCGCTACCTTTGCCACCGAAAATAGTGTCATTTCCCAGACTTCCGTCGAGGGAATCATTGCCCCTCATGCCCATCAACACATTATCCGTGCTGTCGCCAATCAGGATATCATCGCCATTCGTACCGATAATTGCATTCGGGGAATTGCTGCCCAAATCAGCATCGCCGCTGACAACTGGAGTGGCAATCCCAGCAGGTAATATTACAGCTTCAATTCTGCTATCTAAAGCAGTACCAGTATTGTCAGCAACTACCTGGGAAATAGGTTTATTTCCGGCACCAACTTCTTTGAATTCTTGAGTGGTTGGGCCCAAGGCTACTTGTTGGAGGCGGGCAAGTGATTCAGGTATTGATGTTCCTGTTGGGTTGGAGACAGCCGCATCAATGCGTTGATTGGCTGTTGCCATTACTGTGGCTGCTTGCGAGGTAATTTGGCTGACTTGTTGAGTGTTGAAACTGGGGTCTATTTGCTGGATTTTCGCGGCTGTTTGCTGAATGATTGGTTCTAAGGCTGCGGCATTACTGAGGTTTAAGACTGTACCGGATTGAATTCGATCGGTAATTGAACTGACAACAGCTTTGACAATATCGGTATTGAGTGTACTGGAAGCGCCGTCAATCAAAGCGCTGGTTTGGGTGATGAAGTTTTGGACTTTCACCATTGCGGATAAGACTTGGACTCCGCCGGGTTGATTGTTGTTGGTTGCTAAGATTGGATCTAAGCTAGTTAGGTCAACTTCAGCGGGGAGAGAAAGGGCTGCTTTGACTAAAGATTGCGCTTCTTCTGGTGCAATTCCTTTGTCGGTTAAGTCGGCGACTAAGGTGGTGAGGAGGGTGACTACACTAGAATCTGGGGGTGCGGTGACTGGTGTTTCTAGGGGTAATCCGGTGGCGGTGTCAGTGCCTCCTGTGGCTACTAGATTGCCTTCTGATGGGTCGATTTCTCCGTTTTTGTTGGTGTCGAATGTCTCGAAGGGGATATCGAGATTAAATTTACCGCCTGTATCGGTAATGGTGGATGGTTCGTTGGTGTCTTTGATGCCGTTTTTGTTGGCGTCTAGGAAGAGGGTTGCACCGGAAATGTAGCCGTCAATAACCCAGCCAGGGCGAGTGGACAAATCGTCGTCGTGGATGTTAAATACTTGCGATGCAGTAGCACCTAAAGGATCTGTCGCTGTTAACCGAAAATAGTATTTGAATGGTTTATTCGGTAGGCTCTCGTTCGGCTTTTGACTGAATTTTATGGTGTTATTGTCAGAGTCGAAAGAGAATTGGAGCCAACTCGGTAAAGCATCGCCGGTGGGTAAAGGATTGCCTTTTATGTCAGCAACCTGAGTAAGTTGGTAAGTGAGCTTTTGACCGTCCGGGTCAGTGTAAACGTCTTTGATGTCTGCGTCAGGATTGTTGTAGTACGACCTTAGTAGAATCTTCTGTTCTGGCGGGTGGTTGGGGTCGTTGTCCGCGATCGTCACAGTAGCAGTAGAGGGAGCGCCTACCTTTTGGGAGTAGTCAGAATGTAAGGTGATAAAAACTTTCTCGTCGCCTTCTACTAGGTTATCGTCGTTGACCTGGACAACCATGTTGACGCTGCGTTTATCGGCTGGAATGGTGATAAAGTTGCCGGACTCGTTAGATTGCAAGAAATTACCGGACTCGGAAAGCAATTGGTAATCTATACCGGGTATAGCAGTATCAGGTATGGGAGTGTAGCTTATATTATCGAGCCGATTATCCACTTTGTAATAGACATCCAGCGGCTTAGCGAGGTTGCCACCAGTACGGGTAATAGTGAATTTTCCGGGATTCAGGGGTTCATCTGGGTACTTGCGAGCTATTTCCGCCGCATTGGGATCTGTAGCAGTGATGGTGAGGGTTGGTTTGATATCGGGGGCTGTAAAAGTTGGTCCTTCGACAAACGGTGAACCAGCCCAAGCACTGTCGATCGCCTGTACACTCCATTCATAAGTTTGTGTATTGTAAGAATAATTAGGATCGTAAGGCGGGGCAGGGATTAAGTAATCTGGCTTCAGCAGAAAACTGTAATCCGAGTAGTTCTTGGATTGGTTGACATTCCCCAACTGCACTACTTGTCGAGTTCCGTCATCACCGGACATTGGGCCAACAATGTACTCTTTAATGGGGGGCTTATCACCACCGTTGGGATTGGGATGAGTAGTCCAAACTTTCAGATTGTAGCTTAAACCCTGATCGGGAGTTTTAGAGTCGATCGAGGTACTATTCTCTGCTGGGCGCCAACTTAATAAAACTCCTTCTGAAGTATTAGTAGACTGTAAAAATTGAGGTTGAGGTGTAGAGGGTCGGGTGTTCGCATCAGGGGTGTTGTTGCGGTAGATTTTGACAAAGCTGCCACCGCTAGGTGAATTATCTTTTGTCGTGAGTGCAATATCTAGTCTGCCGTCTTTGTCGTAGTCTCCCCAAGAAGCAGTCGGTTTGTCAACATTATTAGGTAGCCCTGTATTGGTGATGGATGTAAAATCGCCATACTTATCTTCGCCATTTTTATCTTGTTGGTAAACTTTGGCGATGCCACCCAAATTTTCCCATTCTGTTAGCAGGATATCCAGCTTGCCATCGTTGTCGTAGTCTCCCCAAGCACCGAACTCAGCACCAGGCCCCGATGGAATCCAACGTCCCTCAAACGTAGTATCCGAATAGTTTTTGCTCTGGAGCACCGTGGTAAAGCTATTGCTCGACAACCCAACCTTTCCACCTGTTAGCAAGATATCTAGTTTGCCATCGTTGTTGGAGTCTCCGAATGCACCGTAATCAATAGGGGAGCCGGGGTTTTGATTTTGCAGAAGTGGGTTGCTGTCTTCCGTAAAGCCATTGCCTGTGTTTTGATACAATTTTGCGACGTAAATTGCTACACCGTTGTTGCCTTTTAAACCGGTGTCGCCTGCCAGCAAGATATCCTGTTTGCCATCGTTGTTGTAGTCTCCCCAGGCCGCATTGCCAATAACACCGGGCAAGTTGACCCCAGTCTCCTCCTGAAAGCTAATGCCGTAGTTAAAGGGAATGCCACCGCCAAAGTCAATGCGTTCGTTACGGAACACTTTGGCGATGTAGCCTGAACTCGTATCGCCTGTGAGTACAAGATCCTGTCTGCCATCGTTGTTGTAGTCTCCCCAAGCTGCGGAACCGTTGAACATACCAGGCAGGTTTGCCGTGCTTCGCAAAAAGAAATTGGGGTTTATCTGCTGGGTTTGGTAAGAAGGGCGCAGATTGTTCTCAATCTTTTGGTTCACGTACAGTGTGGTGATGGGGATGTAACTCGGCGTAGCATAGGGGTCGGTCTGTGTTGGATCAGTTCTTACACCTGTGAGCAAGATATCGAGGTCGCCATCATTGTCGCTGTCTCCCCAGGTAGCAGAAGGCTTGGTATTATGCTCCTTCCCACTACTGTCGCGAACCGTACCTGAGTAAACGGGAGGCAGGCCTATATCAACTTGCTCAAAGCCTTGACCGTTTTTGTTGCTGTAAACTTTGGGGATATATGCTTTTAGCCCAGGAGAATTTGAGGGGTCTTTGGAACTATCTCGTTCCATCACCAACAGATCCAAATCGCCGTCATTGTCATTGTCGTAGTCTCCCCAGGCATTAGCGCCGACAAAACCAGGTATCGTCTGATCGGCGAGTTCGGTGAACTTTGGGGCCTCCGCCACTATATCGACAGTTCCGCCAAATTGAGGTAGATCGCCAGAGATCGGCATTCCCAAAGGAGTTTCATTAGATTTCGGTAATCCGATCGTCCTGAATTTGTCTGTGCGATCTATTCCTCTAGTGACTGGCGGATCGACGACTACTGGCGGATCGACGACTACTGGCGGATCGACGACTACTGGCGGATCGACGACTACTGG